>JAVBYB010000461.1 GCA_030824255.1 bacterium | reverse complement strand
ACGGGGAGGATGGACTCCGACATGATCTTTTCGGAGCGGAGACCTTCGTAAGTGCCCTTGCCGTAGCGTAAGGCGAGGTCGATGTCCGAGTGGTTGAAGTCGGTCATCGCGGTATCGGCCGAGACCCAGACTTCCGCCTCCTGGTTGAGCTGCTGGAAGCGTTCCAGCCTCGGGGCGAGCCATTTCGCGGCAAAGGACGGCGCGGACGAGATCATCAGGCGGTCCCGGCGGGAGGGGGCCCGCATGTGGTGGACGGCCTCGGCCATCATCTCGAAGGCATTGGTGAGCAGCGGCAGGGCCGCCTGGCCGGCGTCGGTCAGCAGAACCTGGCGGCCTGTACGGCGGAAAAGCGGGGCGCCTGCGAACTCCTCAAGCTGGCGGATTTGCTGGGAAATGGCGCCCGGCGTGACGTTCAGCTCCTCGGCGGCCCGCGTGAATGACAGATGGCGCGCGGCGGCCTCGAACGCGCGCAGGGCGTTGAGGGCGGGCAGACGTTCTTCCTGGGCCATTTTGCCTGAGTTTTTCTGCATGTTAGGGCGGGTGAGGGTGACTAATGGTTCGGCTTAGTATTGGTTTCTTGCGTCGCGACGCCCTTCCGGCCATTTGCCGTTAGGGAGGGTGCGGGGCTATAACCGCGCCGCTCCCTTATACCCGCATGGGTAAGAAAAACTAAAGGGCGGAATTCGATGTCGGACGTGTCGGCCTCTCGGACGGGAGATGGCGGGACGCAGTCGCGGGCAACCGGCAAGGTTGTGCTCGTGGGTGCGGGACCGGGCGATCCTGATCTGCTCACTGTGAAAGCGGCGCGCCTGATCGCTCAGGCCGAGGTGATTTTTGCTGACCGTCTGGTGGGCAAGGGCATTCTCGAACTCGCGGACCCGGCGGCGCAGATCGTCCCTGTCGGCAAGAGCAAGGGCGAACATTCGGTTCCGCAGGACGAGATTCACCGCCGCATGATCGCCGCTGCGAAAAGCGGCAAGCGCGTGGTGCGGCTGAAGGGCGGCGATCCGTTCATTTTCGGGCGTGGCGGCGAGGAAGTCGAGGCGCTGCGCGCGGCGGGAATTCCGGTCGAGGTCGTGCCAGGCATTTCGGCGGCGCTGGGCGTTGCCGCATCAACGCAGATTCCGCTGACCCATCGCGACTCCGCGCAGGCCGTCACCTTCGTGACGGGCCATGCAAAGCTCGGCGAAGAGCCGAATCTCGACTGGCATGCGCTGGCGCGGCCGAACCAGACAGTCGTCGTCTACATGGGCGTCGGCATGGCGGGCACGATTGCCGCACGACTGACAGGGGCCGGGCGCAATCCCTCGACGCCGGTGGCGGTGATCGAGAACGGCACGCGCGCGAACGAGATCCGCGCCTTCGGCGTGCTGGGCTCGCTGTCGGACATTATTCAGCAGGCCGGGATACAAGGCCCGGCCCTGCTCATCATTGGCGAGGTCGTGGCTGTTGCGAAAGATGCCGCAGGCAAAAGCGCGGCGCGCACGAAAGACGATCCGTTGCTGACCGATCTGTGGAGGATGTTCTCGTGAGCTCTGAACGTCCCAAGCTCGGTCCTGATATTCCCAAAGTGGTCACGGCGTGGATCTCGGCGAGCGGCCGCGTGGTCTATCTCACGAAGGACCGCAACTGGTCGGAAGACCTCGGCGATGCCGAGGTCCTGACGGGCGCGGGCGCGGCCGAAATTCTCGCCTGGGCGGCCGCGGACCAGACGCGCGTCTCCGATCCCTACTTCATGCAGGTGACGGAGGACGGACAGATTGCGGGACGTGAGACGATCCGCGAGAGCATCCGTGCCAAGGGGCCGACAAACCATCCGATGTTCGGGAAGCAGGCGGGGAACAACTGATGCCCAATCGTGAGATCAGCAAGATCACGCTGTATGGCGACTCGATATCGGGCAACTGCCTGAAGACGAAATGGACGGCGGACTATCTGGGCGTCGACTATGATTGGGTCGAAGTGAGCGTCGTCGAGGGCGGCACGCGCTCCGACGCTTTCATGTCGATGAACCCTTCCGGCCAGGTGCCGGTGATGCGCCTGACGGACGGCCGCATCCTGCCGCAATCGAACGCGATCATTCTCTATCTCACCGAAGTCTATGCGAGCGAAGCGCTGGTCCCGAGCGATCCCTTCGAGAAGGCGAAAATGATGAGCTGGCTGTTCTGGGAACAGTACAGCCACGAGCCCTACATCGCCGTGCGCCGCTTCCGGAAGAAGTTCATGAACCAGACGGATGAGGAACTGGATCCTCAACTGCTGGCGCGCGGACGCCGGGCGCTGGGCGTGATGGAAATGCAGCTGACCTTCTCCAACTATTTCGTTGGCGAGAGCCTGACGCTCGCGGATGTGGCGCTGGTCGCCTACACGCGCGTGGCGGACGAGGGCGGGTTCGACCTCAACGAGTTTCCGAATGTGCAGCGCTGGGTGGCGCGGGTCGAAAGCGACCTGGGCATCGAGCATGCGAAGAAGGCCGCCTGATGTACCGTTACGACGAATTCGACGACACGCTGGTCCGGGAGCGCGCGAAGCAGTTTCGCGGGCAGGTGGAGCGTCGTCTCAAGGGCGAGCTGAAGGAAGAACATTTCAAGCCGCTGCGCCTGCAGAATGGCGTCTACCTTCAGCTGCACGCCTACATGCTGCGCGTGGCGATCCCGTATGGCCAGCTGAGCGCGCGGCAGATGCGCGTGCTCGCCGAGATCGCGGACACGTATGACAAGGGCTATGGGCATTTCACGACGCGCCAGAACATCCAGTACAACTGGATCAGGCTCGCCGACATGCCGGACGTGCTGGACAAGCTGGCCGATGTCGAGATGCACGCGATCCAGACGAGCGGGAACTGCATCCGCAACGTGACGTCGGATCATCTCGCGGGCGCGAACCTTGATGAGATCGAAGACCCGCGTCCCTGGTGCGAGATCATTCGCCAATGGTCGACGTTCCACCCGGAATTCTCGAGCCTGCCGCGCAAGTTCAAGATTGCTGTCACGGCGGGCGAGACGGATCGCGCGGCCGTGCGCGTGCACGATATTGGCCTGCACATGAAGCGGAACGCCGAAGGCAGGATCGGCTTCGAATTCATCGTGGGCGGCGGTCTTGGCCGCACGCCGTATATCGGACTCACCGTGCGCGAGTGGATCGCGAAGGAAGACCTGCTCGACTATCTTGAAGCGAACATGCGCGTCTACAACCGCCACGGACGGCGGGACAACAAGTACAAGGCGCGGATCAAGATCCTGGTCAACGAGCTGGGGCTTGAGGAATACAAGCGCGAGGTCGAAGAAGAATTCGCGGCGCAGAATAGCTGGGAGAAGGTTGTGCTTCCGCAGGCGGAAGTGGACCGGATCAGCGCCTACTTCGCCGCGCCGGCGTTTGCCAAGCTGTCGGCTGCCTCCGAAGCCTTCGAGGCGTTCAAGGCGGCAAGCCGCGAACAGGCGCGCTGGGCGAAGAACAATCTGCGGCCGCATCGCGTGCCGGGGTATATCTCCGTCCATGTCGCGCTGAAGCCGCAGGGCGTCGCTCCGGGTGATGCGACGTCAGACCAGATGCGCGCGCTGGCCGACATTGGCGAGCGCTATGCGCTGGACGACATCCGCGTGGCGCACGAGCAGGACATCGTGTTTCCGCATGTGAAGCTGGATGACGTGCCGGCGATCTATGCCGCCCTGAAAGCGGCGGACCTGCACGCATCGAACGCGGGCATGGGCTCCGACATCATCGCGTGTCCGGGTCTCGACTACTGCAATCTCGCGAATGCGCGCTCCATCTCGGTGGCGAACGAGATCCAGGCGGTGTTTGCCGATCCGGAATTCGAGGACGAGGTGGGCACGCTGCATGTGAATGTGTCCGGCTGCATCAATGCGTGCGGACACCACCATGTCGGCCATATCGGCGTGCTGGGCGTCGACAAGAAAGGCGAGGAATTCTACCAGGTCCTCTTCGGCGGGCGTGCGGACGAGAAGGCGACGATCGCAACCATCCAGGGGCCGGGACTGCGGCACGAGGAAGTGGCGCCCGCTATCCGTCGCGTGGTGGACAGGTATCTCGCGCTGCGCCGCGATCGTTCGGAAAAGTTCATCGACACGATGGGCCGTGTTGGCCAGGCGCCGTTCAAGGAGGCGCTGTATGCCGCTGCTTAAGGACGGCAAGGTTGTCGATGATGTGTGGGCGTTCGTCGAGGACGGCCACGAGCTGTCGCCGGGCGGCTGCATCGTCGTGACGCTGGGACGGTTCCTCTCGGAGCATGACCAGCTGCTGGCGCGCAACCGGTCGATCGGCGTGCGGCTGGCGAACGCGGACGATCCGAAACTGCTGGCGCCATTCCTCGATCAGATTCACCTGATCGAGCTGCAGTTTCCGAAATACGTGGACGGGCGTGCGTTCAGTCAGGCGCAGTTGCTGCGTCGCCGCCATGGCTACAAGGGCGAGATCCGCGCGACGGGGCAGGTGCTGCACGACCAGCTGCGGCTGATGATCCGGTCCGGCTTTGACGCCGTGGTGTTCGATGATCCGAACGCCGAGGCGATCTATGCCAGCGCAGCGGGCGAGTTCACCGAATTCTATCAGGCTGCGGCCGACACGACCGACAGCGTCTTCGTCAAACGTCAGCGCGCCCGAGAGAAGGCGGCAGAATGAGTGCCCTGTCCATGACAATCGAAACACCCGATGAGAAAGTGGAGCGCCTGAACGCCGAGCTTCGCGGCAAGAGCCCGCAGGAGATCATCCGCGTGGCGCTGCGCGAGTTCGGCCGGCGGCTGACCTATGTGTCATCGTTCGGCGCGGAAAGCGCGGCGATGCTGAGCATCATCGCGGAAGTCGACCAGCAGATGCCGATCGTGTTCATCGACACGGGCATGCATTTTCACCAGACGCTGCAATATCGCGACTCGCTGAGCGCGCATCTGGGGCTGAGCGATATTCGCAGCTTTCATCCGGTGAAGGATGAGGTGAAGGCCGTCGATCCCAAGGGCGTACTCAACAAGACCGACCCGAATGCGTGCTGCGAAGTGCGCAAGGTGCGTCCGCTGGGGCCGGCGCTGGAGGGGTTTGATGCGTGGATCACGGGGCGCAAGCGCTTCCATGGCGGCGGGCGCGCGCGGTTGCCGGTGGTCGAGTATTTCGAGGGACGCTACAAGATCAATCCGCTGGTCGAGGAAACGCAGGAAGACCTCAAGCAGCTAGTGATCGATCGCAATCTGCCGCCGCATCCGATGGTGGCGGAGGGCTATCCGTCGATCGGCTGCTGGCCGTGCACCGTGCGGCCGGTAGACCCCAACGATATCCGTTCCGGACGCTGGGTAGGCTTCACCAAGGAAGAGTGCGGCCTGCACCTGGAGCGCAAGGATCGCCCGCGGGTGTTCTGATCTGCCTCATGGGCAGCCTTACAGCAGTGTAATCACCGCTCCCCTCAGTCACCGGGTGGGCAGGACCCATTGCGGCTGTTAAACAACCGGCGGGGGAACGGACGGGCATGACAGCCCGTTCGCATTGTGGCGGGCAAGGGCAGAGGTGGCGGTATGTCGATCTGGTGGCTGATCCCGGCGTTCGTGGGGCTTGTCGGCATTCTCATGCTGGTGGGCGGCATCGCCAAGGTGTTCAAGGCGAACTTCGGCGGCGGCATCCTGCGCGTCCTGTTCGGCGGGCTGACGCTGGCGGGCGCGATGATCGTGGGGTTGATCGGGCTCAACCTGCAGACCTACGCGCAGCTCTCGAAGGAGCGGCTGGCGGGGCAGGTTGTGCTGAAGCAGGTGGGCGATTTCGAATTCACCGCGACGATCGACTTGGCGGATGACCAGCAGAAGCTGCGCGGGCAGCCGGTGGATTACCAGATCACCGGGCAGCGCGTGCACGTTGAAGGTCCGGTGGTGAAGTTCAAGCCGTGGGCCAACGTGATCGGCCTCGATTCGCTGTTCAAGGTGAATGAGGTCTACGGGACCTATGTGAACCCCAACTGCACCAACCAGTATCCCACGCGCCGGCAGGCGACGGAGGAGTGCAAGACGGGCGATTTCTTCGGCTGCCTCGGGCAGAGCTGGCAGATGCTGAACCTCGCGGACTTCTCGCATACCTCGGCGAGCGGGCAGTTGATGGCGGACGGCGCGATCTACGACATCTACGCCAGCCAGGACGCGATCGAGCTGAAGCCGAACCCGAACAACAAGGTCGCGATGGACCTCCAGGACCAGGTGGCGCCGCGCGGGCCGCTGGATTGCGATCCGGTGACGAGCCCGGTGGGCACGCCCTCGGGCGCCGTCGAGTTCAGGGCGCCGACGGCCACGCCGCAGAGCACGCTGCCGGATGGCATTGTGCAACCGCAGGTGATGCCGCAGCAGACCGTGCCGGCGCCGAACAACTAGCGTCTATCGTTCGCCCATGTCCGCGAGAACCCAGTCTGCGAACTGTGAGAGATTGCCGCCTGTGAAGAGGAAGCCACGAACGCCGGCAGCTTTCGCGGCGTCGAGATCGGCCTGCTTGTCGCCGATGAGAAACGAACGCTCCTTGATGACGGGGAAATCCGTCATGGCGCGGATCAGCATACCGGGCTTGGGCTTCCGGTCGTAGCTGTCCTTTGTGTAGCGCGGGATCGTGCCGTCCTCGTGAAAGGGGCAGTGGTAGACGCGGTCGATCCGAGCGCCCGAGCTTGCGAGCTCCGAGGTCATCCAGTCATGCAGGGTCTGCATCTGCTCTTCGGTGTAATAACCACGCGCGATACCGGACTGGTTGGTGACGACGAAAATCCACCAGCCCATGTCGTTGAAGCGCCGGATAACATCGCGCGCGCCCTCGACCCATTCGAAGTCCTCGACGCGATAGATGTAATTTCGATCGACGTTGATGACGCCGTCACGGTCGAGAAACAGAGCGGGACGGGCGGCAGACATATCAGGCGGTCTGTACAGTTGCTGTGGCGACGGGAGATTCTTCCGGCGGCGTTTCGCCGAGCGGGTCCGCCGGTTGTTCCTCGATCTTCGGCGCTGTCGCCAGCCCGCGAAGAAGGGGCAGCAGGGAGATCGTGCATATAACCGCCGCAAGAGCGAAGGCGGCGCCGGGGAAGTAAATCGGGGCCTGCGGCGCCGTGTAGTAGTGGAAAACCTGCGTCAGCATCAGTGGAGCGAAGATGTTGGTCAGTGATTGCACGCTGGCGATTGCGCCCTGCAGTTCGCCTTGTGCGTTCCTCGGCGTGCGGACCGACATGATCTGGTTGATCGATGGGCCGAGCACGCCGGCCAGCGCGCCGAACGGGATGATCAGGAAGATCATCCAACCCTCTGTCGCCATCGAATAGGCAGCGAATGTGATGGCGCATATCACGAAGCCGAACACGGCCATGCGCGTTGGCCCGAACCGCTTGATCAGCGGCCCGGTCAAGCCGCCCTGAACCACAGCGGACCCAACGCCCACCGCGACA
>JAVBYB010000054.1 GCA_030824255.1 bacterium | reverse complement strand
TGCGATCCCGGCGCAGCGTGATCTTGCGCTCGCCGCGCAACACAGGCCGCGCTTCTTCGGTGAGACTCAAGCCGCCATGCTCGGAATCGACGCTCACCAACCCCGCCGCCGAGATCTGCCGCATGACGGACTGCCACGTCTTCGCATCGACATCGGCGCCCTTGCCGAACACCTGCAGCTTTTCGTGGCCCATGCGCATGACCTTCTCGGTCTCCTTGCCCACAAGCACATCGACAAGATGCATCACGCCGAAACGTTCACCCGTGCGATAGATGGCGGACATCGCCTTGATGGCGGCTTCCGTACCATCCCATGTATCGACCGGATTGCTGCAATTATCGCAGTTTCCGCAATTGCCGGGATGGCTCTCGCCGAACCACGCAAGAATCGTCTGGCGCCGACAGGCAGTTGTTTCGCAGATATTGAGCAGCGCGTTCAGCTTCTCGCGCTCGACGCGCTTCACCTCGTTCGGCGCATTGCCCTCATCGATCATGCGGCGGCGGAGCACGACATCGCTCATGCCATAGGCCATCCACGCAGCGGACGGATCGCCATCGCGTCCCGCGCGTCCGGTTTCCTGATAGTAGGCTTCGACGGAGCCCGGCATATCGAGATGAGCCACAAAGCGCACGTCAGGCTTGTCGATGCCCATGCCGAAGGCGACGGTGGCGACGACGACCACGCCATCCTCGTTGATGAACGCGTCCTGGTTGCGCGAGCGGTGACTGCTTTCCATGCCCGCATGATAGGGCAACGCGCGCACGCCCTGCTCGTTCAACCAGGCAGACGTCTCCTCGACCTTCTTGCGCGACAGGCAGTAGACGATGCCGCTCTCGCCACGCCGTGTGGAGAGGAAATCCAGAAGCTGTTCCCTGCCCTTCTGCCGCTGCACGATGGTGTAGGAGATGTTGGGACGGTCGAAGCTGGATGAGAATACTCTCGCATCGCGCAGGCCCAGGCGCTCGATGATGTCGGCGCGCGTCGCAGGATCAGCCGTCGCCGTCAGCGCCATGCGTGGCACGCCGGGGAAGTTTCCGGCGATGTGGGAGAGCTCGCGATACTCGGGCCGGAAGTCATGACCCCATTGCGAGACGCAGTGCGCCTCATCGATCGCGAAGAGGCTGATATGCGCATCCTGCAGCATCTGCTGGAAGCCTGACGACACCAGACGCTCCGGTGCGACGTAAAGAAGCTTGAGGCGATCCGCGCGCAGATCATCACGTACTTCGCGGGCCTCGTCGGCATTGAGTGAGGAGTTCAGCATCGCCGCGGGAACGCCAGCCTGTTTCAGCGCCTCCACCTGATCGCGCATAAGGGCAATCAGCGGCGAGACGATGATGGCGACGCCCGGCCGGCACAGCGCCGGAACCTGGTAGCACACCGACTTGCCGGCGCCCGTGGGGAATAGAACCACGGCGTCTCCACCCGCCGTAACGTGACGTACAACGTCGCCCTGCTGCCCACGAAAGGCAGAGTGACCGAAAACCTCGGCCAGAATCTCGTCAGGATTTTTCAGGTCGGATTGCAAGCTGTCTTCCCGA
Organism: bacterium; assembly: GCA_030824255.1. Taxonomy (GTDB): domain Bacteria; phylum Pseudomonadota; class Alphaproteobacteria; order Caulobacterales; family Hyphomonadaceae; genus UBA7672. The sequence continues at coordinate 5,913 of JAVBYB010000054.1, read as the reverse complement.
TGGCGCCTGCGAGTCATACGCGCTTCGCATTTTCTTGCGCCGGTCCATCTATATCTTGTCTGTGAGTTGACGCGTTGCTTGCTGCTCTCCTAGCGTTCGGCAAAATAAACAAGACTGCACACACAAGACAGCTGCGCTGAGGGAAAACCGAATCATGAAACTGACGCTTTTTGCGACTGCCGCCGTATTTGCGCTCGGACTTGCCGCCTGTGGCGGTGAAACCCCGGCCCCCGAAGCCCCAGCGCCTGCCGCCGAGGCGCCCGTTGAAGCGCCTGTCGAAACGGCCGCGCCAGCGGCCGGCATCGGTGAAACGCCCGCCGACGTCGCCGCCTTCATGAAACAGCGCCACGATAACTACGAAGACATGGGCAAGAACATGAAGGTCCTGCAGGACTCGATGAAAGAGGCCTCGCCCGACATGACCGCCGTGACCGCTGCCGCTACGGCGATCAAGGGATATGCCGACCAGATGGGCACATGGTTCCCGGCTGGCACCGGCCCGGAAAGCGGCATCGAGACGGAAGCCAAGGCCAATATCTGGACCGACCGCGCAACCTTCGATGCAGCCGTGGTCAAGCTTCAGGAAGAGTCCGGCAAGCTCGCCGCTGTCACGGACGCCGCCGGCTTCATGGCGCAATTCCCGGCGACGGGCGGCTCGTGCAAGAATTGCCACGACACGTTCCGCGAGAAGAAGAACTAGTGGAAGGTACGACGCCGCAGCTCGACACCACACCCGCCAAGCAGCGGGTGTGGGATCTTCCGACGCGCCTCACGCACTGGCTCTTCGTTGTCGGCGTCGCCTTCTCCTGGTGGTCTGCCGAGGAAGGCCAGATGCAGTGGCATGTGTGGTCGGGGCTAACCCTGCTCGGCCTGCTGGTGTTCCGCATCTACTGGGGCTTTGCAGGGACTGAAACGGCGCGCTTCTCGTCCTTCATAAAGGGTCCGCGCGCTGTGGCCGCTTACATCGGCAAGCTGTTCAAACCCAACTATCGCGCCGCTTTCGGGCACAACCCGCTGGGCGCGCTCAGCGTGATTGCGCTGCTGCTTGCGCTCATTTTTCAGGTTGGTCTCGGCCTTTTTGCGACCGACACCAGCTATGTCGCCTCCGGCCCGCTCAACCATATGGTCGACAGCGACACGGCTGACGCAGTGACGGACCTGCACGAGGATTTCTTCAACGTCCTCTTCGTGCTGATCGGCCTGCACCTTGCGGCGATCGCATTCTACCTCATCGCCAAGCGAACAAATCTCATCAGCCCGATGCTTACCGGAAGCCGCCGCGCGGAAAATGTCGAAGGCCCACCCGCGGGCATCGCGCCGGTTCCGCTCTGGCGTCTTGCAATCGGGATTGTTCTGGCAGTCGGCGCCGTCTGGCTGGTCACGACACTCTAAGCTGTCCCGCGCCTAATTCGCCTCATCCACCCGGCGCGACAGCATCTCGATGCGCGCGGCAGCGTCCGTCAGCAGCGTCGCCGCCTTTGTCTCCAGATTGCGGATCCGGTCGTCCAGCGCCTTGGCGCCCGTATCGACCGCCTGCGCGTCCAGCTCGTCCAGCAGCGACAGGCCAGCGGCGAGAAAGAGGCGTTCGGCGCCCAGATCGCCCAGCGCCTCGGCCAGCTCGGTCACCCTCTGGTCGAAGCGTGCGCCCAGCTCTTCCAGCCGCGCCTCCTGCCCCGGAGCACAGCTCAGGGCGTAACGCTTGCCTGCGATGGTAAGCTCAGCCTTGGCCACGATACTCAGCCTTTCAACGCCACATATAACACGCGACTAGACCTTTCCGAGCGCCTCGCGAACCTCGGAAATCGCAGCCCCGAGCGCCTCGGAGGCCTCATCGGCCAGACGCTGCAGTTCCTTCTCTCTTGCTTTCGCTGCGTCAAGGTCGCTCGCGAGCCGGGCGCGGTCCTTCCGGAGGGCTTCGGCCTCCTTTTCATGCGTCCGAAAACCATCAACGCGCGCGAAAAGACTGTCGAGCCGGCCCTCCAGCCGGTCGATAGCGGTCTCGAGGCGCCTCACCGCCTCGTCCATTTCCCTTGATTGTTCAGCGGTCTCGCTCATCCCACGCCCTTTCGGCGGGCTCCAATCTGATGCCTGTGAACAAAGCGCGCAATGCCAAGGTGCGGCGGCAAATCCCCTTTGATCCCGACCGCAAAACCATTAACCAGCCCACATCCTGCCGGAGAACACAGATGCCGCAACTTCCGCTCGCCAACGCGATCCGGGCGCTTTCCATGGATGCGGTCGAAAAGGCTCAGAGCGGCCATTGCGGCCTGCCCCTGGGCTTTGCGGATGTCGCAACCCTGCTGTTCCAGGAATTCATCAAGTTCGACGCCTCGGCCCCCGAATGGCCCGACCGCGACCGTCTGGTCCTGTCGGCTGGCCATGGTTCGATGCTGCTCTACGCGCTGCTCTACCTCACTGGCTATCCGGAAGTGACGCTCGACGAGCTTCGCAATTTCCGCCAGCTCGGCTCGAAGACCCCCGGCCACCCCGAATTCGGCCACACGCCCGGCGTCGAGACCACCACCGGCCCGCTCGGACAGGGCCTCGCCAACGCCGTCGGCATGGCGATGGCGGAACGCCACCTGAACACCCGCTTCGGCGACGACCTCGTCAACCACAAGACCTACGTCATCGCCGGCGATGGCTGCCTCATGGAGGGCATCAGCCAGGAAGCCATCACGCTGGCCGGCCATCTGCGCCTGAAAAACCTCATCGTCCTGTTCGACGACAACGCCGTCACCATCGACGGTTCGACCGGCCTTGCCGACGACACCGACCAGATCAAGCGCTTCAAGGCCTCCGGCTGGAACGTCGCCCGCGTCGACGGCCACAACATGGACGCCGTCCGCGGCGCGCTGCTGGCGGCACAGGGCGCTGACCGCCCCTCGCTGATCGCCTGCAAGACCATCATCGGCTTCGGCGCGCCGAAACTCGCCGGCACAGGCCCCGCCCATGGCGGGCCCTATGGCGCCGAGGAAGTGGCCGGCATCCGCAAGTCGCTCGACTGGGCGCACGAGCCCTTCGTGATCCCGGACGAAATCCTGCAGGCCTGGCGCAAGATCGGCGCGCAGGGCGCACGCCATCGCGAAGCTTGGCTGAAACGCCTCGCCGCCAGCGACAAGCGCGCAACCTTCGAAGCCTCCATCGCCGGCAAGCTGCCGGAAGGCCTCTCCGCCGCCATCACCGCGCACAAGAAGAAGATCGCCGAAGCCCCCAAGGCCGACGCCACCCGCAAATGGTCCGGCGCCGCCCTTGAAGTGCTGACCGAGCTGGTTCCGGAAATGATCGGCGGCTCGGCCGACCTCACCGGCTCCAACAACACGCGCACAGCCTCCGCCAAGGCGCCCTTCACGCCCGACAATTATGGCGGCCGCTATGTCCACTGGGGCATCCGTGAACACGCCATGGCCGCCGCGATGAACGGCATGGCGCTGCATGGCGGCGTCATCCCCTACTCCGGCACCTTCCTTGTCTTCTCCGATTATTCCCGCCCGGCCATCCGCCTCGGCGCGCTGATGAACCAGCGCATCATCCATGTCATGACGCACGACTCGATCGGCGTCGGCGAGGATGGCCCGACCCACCAGCCGGTCGAGCATGTCGCCTCGCTGCGCATGATCCCGAACCTGCTCGTCTTCCGCCCCGCCGATGGCGTCGAAACCGCCGAAGCGTGGGAAATCGCGCTCAAGACCGCGACCAGCCCGTCGCTGATCGCGCTGACCCGCCAGAACCTCGTCCCGGCGCGCACGACGCACACGGATGAGAACCTCGTCGCCCGGGGCGGCTATGTGCTCAAGGCCGCCTCGCAGCCCGAGAAGGTCGTCCTTTGCGCCACCGGCTCGGAAATCGAGATCGCACTGGAAGCGCAGAAACTGCTCGAGGCCGAAGGCATCGGCGCCCGCGTGGTCTCGCTCCCCTGCTTCGCGCTCTTCGCCGCTCAACCGGACGCCTACCGCGCTGACACGCTGGGCGGCAAACTGCCCAAGGTGGCGGTCGAGGCGGGCGTCCGCGATGGCTGGGACCGCTGGATCGGCCCCGAAGGCGGCTTTGTCGGCATGACGGGCTTTGGCGCGTCGGCCCCGTACAAGGCGCTCTACAAGCACTTCGGCATCACGGCCGAGGCCGTCGTGAAGGCCGCCAAAGAGCGCCTGTAACCATACTTCTCGCCCAGCTCACGAAGTGCTGCGGGTAATTGCGCGATTTTCACCGCGCAAAACACTCGCATCGCGCCGAAAATCCGGTATTAGCCCCCGCATAAAGACCGTGGCGCGGCAGGGCCTGCCAGTGCTTTTGGCGTGTATCCACGGCCGCGCTTGGACAATTGAGGTTTGCGATGGCTGTTCGTGTTGCGATCAACGGCTTTGGCCGGATCGGACGTCTGGTTCTCCGTTCGATTCTGGAAAGCGGCCGCAAGGACATCCAGGTCGTCGCCGTCAACGATCTCGGCCCGGTGGAAACCAACGTCCACCTCCTGAAATACGATAGCGTCCACGGCCCGCTGAACATGGACGTGAAGATCGAAGGCGACACCGTCTCGGTCGGTGGTCAGTCCTTCAAGGTCACCGCGATCAAGAACCCCGCCGAACTGCCGCACAAGGACATGAACGTCGACATCGCGTTCGAGTGCACCGGCATCTTCACGGCGAAGGACAAGGCCGCCCTCCATCTCCAGGCCGGCGCCAAGCGCGTGCTGATCTCCGCCCCGGGCGAGAACTCCGACCTCACCGTCGTCTACGGCGTGAACCACGACAAGCTCACGAAAGAGCACATGATCGTCTCCAACGCCTCGTGCACCACCAACTGCCTCGTGCCGGTGGTCAGCGTCCTTCACGACGCCATCGGCATCGAGAAGGGCATGATGACGACGATCCACTCCTACACCGGCGACCAGCCGACGCTGGATACGATGCACAAGGATCTCTATCGCGGCCGCGCCGCCGCGCTCTCGATGATCCCGACCTCGACCGGCGCCGCCAAGGCCGTCGGCCTCGTCATGCCGGACCTCAATGGCAAGCTCGACGGCATCTCGGTCCGCGTGCCGACGCCGAACGTCTCGCTGGTGGACTTCAAATTCATCGCCAAGCGCGAGACGACCGCGAAGGAGATCAACGATCTCATCCGCACCGCCGCCAACGGCAAGCTCAAAGGCATCCTCGGCTACACCGACGAGAAACTCGTCTCGTCGGACTTCAACCACAACCCGCACTCGTCGATCTTCCACACCGACCAGACCAAGGTGATGGACGGCACGTTCGTGTCGGTCCTTTCCTGGTACGACAACGAGTGGGGCTTCTCCACGCGCATGAGCGACACGGCCGTCGCCTGGGCGAAGCTGATCTAGTGGCGGATAGCAAAGACACGAAGCATGGACAGACGGCTGAAGAGGCCGTCGTCCATGCGACTGCCACGCCGCCCTACAACGTAACCGACGTGCATATCGACCCGCAGGAGGATGACGACGCCACGGTCCCCGCGCCTGTGGCCCCGCCTGCCGCCACCACGGTCGGCGCGCCGCCTGCCCAGCAGCCGCACAATCCCGCCCAGTGGATGCACGAGCGTCTGGTCCACCAGATCATCGAATTCGAGAAAGGCCTCGGCGAAGGCCAGGAAGTCGGCGGCCGGTTTGTTGAAGGCCCCGGCTCCGAACCGCTGCACATCACGAACCTCGCCAGCTGGGGCCCCGACATGATCCTGTTCATGGGCGAGTTCCCCGACGGCCGGAAATTCGAACTGATCCAGCACTACAGCCAGGTGAGCGTGCTCCTGATCGCCGTACCGAAGGCGAAGAACGAAGAACCGCGCCGCATCGGCTTCGAGCTTCTCAAGAACTTCAAGGAACAGCCCCACCCCTGGGGCGATCCGATCAGCTAGGCGCCCGCCGGCAAGACGAACCTAACGGGATAACGACCATGA
>JAVBYB010000133.1 GCA_030824255.1 bacterium | reverse complement strand
ACGGGGATCCACTTGCCTTTGGTCATCTAAGCCTCCGGTGTCTCTTCGACTTCGATCGTGCCGTCCGCCAGGCAGTCGATATACTGATCAAAATTGAACCGCAGCTCGACGATATGCGAGCAATCGCCTTCGTATCCACCATTGCGATCGCACTTCAGGCTGAGTCCGTCCGAGAAAATCAGGGTGCAATGCTGCGCCCAGTCAATGCGCTGCAACTGCCTTCCGATCAGGAGATCGTCCAGCTCCGGCGACACCCCCTCTTCGACATCTTCACTCGCGAGCACGATCTTGCCGTTCTGCTCGATGAACCATGGCGCCACCTGCACGGAAACGCGGAAGCGGCCTATCTCCACGGAACCGTTCTTGCCAAGAAAGGTGCGGCGTTCACCGAATTCCATCACGAGCAGGTCTTCAAGCTGACACTCCACGATCCAGCACGGCTGCCCTGCGAACTCCTTCCGAATTCGCAGATTGAGCTCGGCGGCTTCCTTGCGCGGGTGGTCGACAACGCTCACGCCTCCTTCGCCTCCGGCTGCTGCTCCGGCGCTGCATCATGGAAGGCCGTCAATGTCTTCAGCGCGGCGTCGATACGAACGATGTTCGGGAATGGAGAAAGGTCGATCTGCGGATAGCGGCGGGCGTTGGCGACTTGCGGCACGAGAACGATGTCGGCCAGCGTGACCTGATTTCCGGCACAGAAGTCGCTGTTTGATGGCAGCATCTGTTCCAGCACCTGGAAGCCGCGCACGATCCAGAGCTCATACCATCTGGCGATGGCTGCATCGTCCGCGCCGAACTGGCTGCGCAGGCGGGCGAGCGTGGACGTGTTGTTCAGCGGATGGATGTCCGCCACGATCTGGTCCTTGAGATCGCGAACATGGGCGCGCAGGTAAGCGTCGCGCGGGAGCAGCGGCGGCTCGGGCCGGGTCTCATCGAGGTATTCGACCATCGCCATCGACTGCCCGATGCGATGGCCGTCGATCTCGAGGATGGGCACGCGGCCGGAGGGATGACGCGCCAGATGTTCTGGCGTCGTCTGTTCGTCCTTCAGCAAGTGAACGCCCACGGTCCTGTAGCGGACACCCTTCAGGTTCAGCGCGATGCGGGTGCGATACGTGGCGGAGGATCGCCAGTAGCCGTAGAGGATCGTTTCACTCATGTATTCACTCGCTGATGGTCACGCGCGACACGGTTGCCTTCTCGACGGCCTCGTCGCGCCAGAGCAGATCATCCCACCCCTTCTTCGAATATAGTTCGGTCTGGTCGGAATGATGGGGTGATGTCGGATCGGTAGACTGCGAATAGCTGAGGAATCCCTGGCTCTTCGGGCCATCATCAGTGAATTCGACGGCGTAGATCCAGCTCGCGCCATGGCGGATACTGGTCCAGCCTTTCTCCGCTTCCAGATCTGCCACCGTGATCACGTTGAAGACGCCTTCCGGCCCTGCCCCGCCATGAATCGGAATGCGCACGCCATTGCGCGTTTCGGCCTGCACATCGCCGAGGCGGGCATTGAGCGGGATTTTCAGCTCGGCCAGTTTGTCGACGGCTGTTTCCAGAGCGGCGATCACGGCGGGATTTGCTGTATCAAGTTTTGCCGGCGTGTGGACCGCGTTGGCAGGATCGAACCTGTCGCTGAACTTGATGCCGCCGGATTCGGCGAAGATGTGGAACAGTTGCGCGCCACGGCTATCCAGATCGACCTTCAGGTCCCATTTCGCCAGCACGTCGCAGGCGGCCACGAGGTTCGCCTTGCCTGACGCCTTGCAGGCGGCGACCAGATCGTCACGCACCAGCTCTCCGCCATAATGACGGTTGGAGAGCATGACCTGCTTCATGCTTTCGACATCGAATTTCGGATCGCCGAAGCCATCCGTGCCGGCGATGCGGCGCTCCACCTGTTCGTGAGCGGCACGTGTACGCAGGCTGCGCGGCGTGGCCTCGTCGCCGAAGATGGGGCTGAGGCCTGTGAGGGGGGCGAACTTGTTGGTGAGCCAGTAGCTGTCATTACTCTGGAGCACGTAGTCGGTCCGGAACTGGTGTGGACCGGCCGCAGCGCCGGCGGCGCCGGGCATCGAGCTGTCTGCATCGGTCGCCCAATCGCAGGCGGCGCGCGAGCCATCGAGGACGGGCGTGCGTGTCTCGGTCCACTGTTTCTTCGCGAAATCAGATGTGGCGCAAGAGGCGACGAGCGTGGGCGAGACATTGGGGATCAGCCCCATGTCGCCATAGAGCGCTTCGCCGGTTGAATCGACGGCGGTAGCGTTGAAGCGGAAGGACTGCCATTTCGCCAGCGCGGCCTTCATGTCGCGCACGGTCTTTGCGCGCCAGACGGCCATGTACTGGTCAGGATCGCGCAGGCCGGTTTCAAGCGTTCGCACAGCGTAGGCGCGTTCAGCGGTCCACGGATAGCTTTCGGATTCGAACAGTGGGCCCCAGCGCGTGGAATAGAGCGTGCGGGCTTCCGCTTCGGTAGCGTCGCCGCGCTGCACAGGTATGGAGACTGTCACCTTCTCCATTGGGACCCACTCGCCTTCATAGCGATACTGCGTCGGGTCCGCCGGGTTCAGCGTGAGCTCGTAGAAGCCGCTACGGCGGGCGGTGGAGACGGTGTTGCTCCACGCCAGCGTTTCGGTGTGGCCGATGCGGATCATCGGCATGCCGATATAGCTGATGCCGACGATGTTGATGTCGCCCGGAATGATGAAGTGCGTGCGGTAGAACCGGTTCACGCCATCCCATGGATAGTGCGGGTTGCCGAGCAGCACGCCCTTGCCGCCCTTGGTCATCTCGCGGCCGATGGCATAGGCGTTGGAGCCCATGCCGGAGGCGTCTTCGGGTGTCAGGTCCCGCGCGAGGGCGGCGTGATCGACGCCGGGAGGCGCGGCGTTGGCAGTGGTCGCGAAGAAGCCATCCACCGTCTGGCCAACATACATATGACGCCAGAAATCGACGGCTGTGATCTCGCGTAGCCACGCGGCATCCCTGCAGCGCGGATCGGTGATGGTGGCCCGGCTCTCGCGCAGATAGCGGTTGAAGCCTGCGGCGTAGCCGTCGGCAAGCGCGCGGGCTTCGGCGGTGGGCGTGTCGGGGGAGTCAGCGGGGCCTGCGAGCAGCGCTTCGACACGCTGCGAGGTGATCATGCGCTGATGGTAGAGGTCGCTGGCGATGTTGGCGTCATTCTCGCCGGGGCCGAGGAACTTCGCGCGCTCGCCCGAGACGGTGAGCAGGCGGTCGGCGATTTCGCACACATTGTCCTGCGCGCTGGCATAGCCGTAGCCATACCCGATGCCGCCCATGTCCTTCGCCTTGATGTGTGGGACGCCATAGGCTGTGCGGCGGATTTCGGCTTCGAACTTTGCGGCGTCTGTCGCAGGTGCGGACTCTGCTGAACAGGCCGCCAGCGCCAACCCAGATATTGCGATGGATGCTGCAATCACGACGATGCTGCGCATGCCGCTTCTCCCCTGTATTTCCAGCAGGCGTAGCATGTGTGCGCCGCGCCCGCCAACGCTGGGAAGGGATAGCAGGCGGGGCTCAGCCGCCCTGCAGCGCAGCAAATTCAGCCATCAGCGGGCCGTACTGTTCCATGCCGGGGAACTTCTCGAAGCTGTGCTTTGCGGAGGTCTGCGCCCAGGGAAGCCTTTCCGAGACATAGCTCTCGATGAAGGGCGTCGACCAGGCGGGCACGTCGAACAGAGTGGGGCGAACGTTGATGAAGGGCGCGCTTGCCAGGCTGGTGTAGAGCCAGTTCAGGCAGTTGGGGCAGTAGTGATACGGATTGTCGCCGTGCAGCGCGCCGATCTGGGTGCTTCCGGCGATGATCTCGAAGCCGTCGATCGGGATCATCGCGGTGAGCGAGAAGGCGCTGGCGCTGAGCTTCTGGCAGCCCTTGCAGTGGCACGCCATGGTGATGATCGGCGGCGCGCTGATCCGCAGCTTCACCTGCCCGCACATGCAGGCGCCTTCGACGGGGAGAGGGGTGGTCATGCTTCAGCCTTCAGCACGCCGCGGCGGATCTGGTCGGCTTCGATGCTTTCGAACAGGGCGCGGAAGTTGCCCTCGCCAAAACCTTCGTTGCCCTTGCGCTGGATGAGTTCGAAGAAGATCGGGCCGATCTGGTTGGCGGTGAAGATCTGGAGCAGGAGGCCCTGCCCCTGTGTCGGTGCGCCGTCGATCAGGATCTGGTTCTTGTGCAGACGGGGCACGTCTTCACCGTGCGCGCCGATGCGTTGGCCAATACCCTCGTAATAGGTCTCGGGCACGGTCTGGAACTGCAGGCCGCGCTCGCGGAGCATCTCGACGGACTTGTAGATGTCGTCGGTGCCGAGTGCGATGTGCTGGATTCCCTCGCCGTTGTAGTCGCGCAGGAATTCCTCGATCTGGCTCTTGTCGTCACGGCTCTCGTTGAGTGGGATGCGGATCTTGCCGCAGGGCGACGTCATGGCTTTCGAGAGAAGGCCCGTCTGTTTGCCCTCGATGTCGAAATAGCGGATTTCGCGGAAGTTGAAGATGCGCTCGTAGTAGTCCGCCCACTTCGCCATGTTGCCGCGATGCAGGTTGTGCGTGAGGTGATCGAGATAGGTAAGACCGACCGTATTCTCTTTCTCGACGGCGCCCGGGATCGGCATGAAGTCGATGTCGTAGATGCCGTGTGCGCCGTAGCGGTCGACCAGATAGATGTACGCGCCGCCAATTGCCTGGATGGCGGGAATGTTCAGTTCCATCGGACCGACATTGCCGAACGCCGGCTCGGCCCCGCGCTTGATGGCTTCGGCATAGGCCTTGGCGGCGTCCTTCACGCGGAAGGCCATCGCGTTGGCGCCGGCGCCATGCACGCCACGGAAGGCTGCGGGCTGGCCCGAGGGCTCCATGTTCAGGATGAAGTTGATGTCGCCCTGCTTGTAGCGGACGACGTTCTTCGAGCGGTGTCGGGATACAGCGGTGAAGCCGAAATCCTCGAACAGCTTCGCCAGCACGTGCGGATTGGGCGAGGTGTATTCGACGAATTCGAAACCGTCGGTGCCCAGCGGGTTTTCAAAGATATCGGCCATGGGAGTCTCCGCGTTTGCACGGAGATATATACCGCAGCCCGGCCCAAGCGAATTGCGTGTGAAACCTGATCGGCGAGGCGTTGGGCAATAGTCATGCGCACACCGCGCAGATTTAGAAAATTCCGTGCGCTGCCGTCAGGTCCGCTTGAATGCGCGCAGGCCGGTGGAGACCAGGTGCCAGCCGACATAGATGAGCAGGCCGGCGGAAGCGGCGGCCATCGGGCGCATCACGTCCTGTCCCGACTCGCCGATGGCCTGCGCCGCCAGCCAGCCAAATGGCGTTGTGAGCGAAGACGCGAGCACCGCGACCATCACCGCCGGGAAGGGCCGCAGTCCCGCCAGAAGCGCCAGCGACATCGCCGCCACGCCCTCGGGTGCCTCGTGCATGATGAGGCCGAGTGAGGCGAACATGCCATCGCCATGGTCGTGCCAAGCCATCGCATTGTAGACCGCGCCATCCAGCGCCGAATGAAGCGCCAGCACCAGCAGCCCAAGCCACACGCCCAGCTTCGCCTGGCTATCTGTGAGCGACTGCGACGAACGCACGCGGAACAATACTTCCAGCAGCACGCCAATCGCCGCGCCCGCGACGAGGAACACGCTTTCGATGCCGCCCGCAGCGATAGCCTCCGGCGCCAGATGCAGCAGGGCGACGACAAGGATCACCACGCCGCCCAGCATCCCCACAATGTCTGCTGCACGCGGCGCGAACGTGGCCGCCAGTAACCTGAACAGCACGCCGGCGACGGACAATGCCGCCGCGCCTAGAAGGATTGCTGCGTTTTCGCCGTCCATGAATGTTCCAGAGCAGCCTGCCTGACCGCCGACGCGGTGTTACATAGTAACACTTGCTTGGCAAGGCCAGTCGCCACGCGGACTTTTTCGTCCACAACTCTCGGTCACCGGCTAGATCGAGAACTCCTGCAGCGGCTCCCCGCCCGAGCCGATGATGCCAGCCTGACGCAGATGATCGATGACCTGATCGGCCAGCGCCTCCGCCGTCGCCGACGACGTATCGAGATGCAGTTCCGGCGACACGGGCGGCTCATAAGGACTGTCGATCCCGGTGAAGTTCCGGATCTGGCCCGCGCGCGCCTTCTTATAGAGGCCCTTCGGATCGCGCTTCTCGGCGAGGTCCAGCGGCGTATCGACGAACACCTCGAAGAACTCGCCCTTCTCGACGAGGCCGCGCACCATGTCGCGCTCTGCCCGGAACGGCGAAATGAAAGACGCGGTCACGATGATGCCCGCGTCGGTGAACAATTTCGCTACCTCGCCGATGCGGCGGATGTTCTCCACCCGGTCAGCGTCGGTGAAGCCAAGGTCCTTGTTCAGGCCCTGCCGGATATTGTCGCCATCCAGCGAATAGGTGTGCGAGCCCATCGCCGCGAGCTTGCGCTCCACGATGTTGGCGATGGTTGATTTGCCTGCGCCCGAGAGCCCCGTGAACCAGAGGATCGCCGGCTTGTGGCCCTTGATCAGCGAGCGGCTGGTCTTGGTCACGTCCATCGCCTGGCGGTGCACGTTGGTTGCGCGGCTTAGCGAGAACTCGATCATGCCTGCGCCAACCGTGAGGTTGGTGAAGCGGTCGATCAGGATGAAGGCGCCAGCCTCGCGGATCGACTTGTATGGATCGAAGGCGATCGGCTGATTGGCGGAGATATTGCAGAGGCCGATCTCGTTGAGAGCCAGCGAGCTGCCTTGCGTCTTGTTGAGCGTGTTGATGTCGATCTTGTGCCGCACGGACGTAACCGTCGCCTGCACAGTCTGCGTGCCGATCTTCAGCACATAGGCCTGGCCGGTGGTGAGCGGATCCTCGTGCATCCAGAGAATGTTGGCCGTGAACTGGTTGGAGACTTCCGGCCGCGAATCCGGCGCCGCGAACACGTCGCCGCGCGAGGCGTCGATCTCGTCTTCGATCACCAGTGTGATGGCCTGCCCGGCAGCAGCCGACGGCAGGTCGCCATCCGCCGTGACAATGGCTTTCACTTTCGATGTCTTGCCCGACTTGGCGACAACGACCTCATCGCCCGGCTTCACGGAACCCGAGATGATCGTGCCCGAGAAGCCACGGAAATCGAGGTTGGGACGGTTCACCCACTGCACCGGCAGGCGGAACGGCGCATCCGCGCGCTTGTCCGCGATCTCGATGGTTTCGAGGTGCTCCAGCAGCGTGGGCCCCTGATGCCATGACAGCGCTTCTGTGCGCTTGATGACATTGTCGCCGTTGAGGGCGGACATAGGGATCGGCGTGATGGTTTCGAAACCAAGGTGCTCGGCGATCGCGAGATAGCTTGCCACGATCTCGTGGAAACGCGCGCGGCTATAGTCCGCGATGTCCATCTTGTTGACGGCCAGCACAATGTGGCGGACGCCCAGCATGTTGGCGATGTAGGTGTGGCGCT
>JAVBYB010000421.1 GCA_030824255.1 bacterium | reverse complement strand
CCTCCGCCGCCGTACTCGCCAGGGCAATCGCGCGGTCGAAACTCTCACGCGCCTCGCGTTTCCTGCCCATCATCAGCAGCAGGCCACCCTTCGCGCCGTGATAGTGAAAGTAACTCGCCAGCCGATCGCCCAGCGGTTCGATCATCGCCAGCGCCGCCTCCGGCCCCTTCGTCTTTGACACCGCAACTGCACGATTGAGCGTCACCACCGGCGAAGGCTGCAGTCTCTCGAGAGTTGCATAAAGCGCATCGATCCCCGCCCAGTCCGTATCCGCGAACGTCATCGCCCGCGCATGCAGCGCCGCAATCGCCGCCTGCACCAGATAGACGCCCGTCTTCCCGTGCCGCATCGCCTTGTCGATCAGCGCAAGGCCTTCCTGGATCAGTTTCGCGCGCCACAGCCTGCGGTCCTGATCCTCCATCAGCACCGCCTCGCCATTCGTATCGAACCGCGCCGGCTGCCGCGAATGCTGCAGCAGCATCAGAGCCAGCAGCCCCATGGCTTCCGGCTCGGCCTGAAACATGCGCAGCAGAAGTCGCCCCAGCCGGATCGCCTCCTCGGCCAGATCCTGCCGCGCCTCATCCTTCGGCCCGGCCGAATACCCCTCGTTGAACACGAGGTAGACCATCTGCATCACAGCCGCGAAACGCTCGGACCGCTCCACCGGCCCCGGCGTCTCGAACGGCACGCCGGCATCCGCGACCTTCGCCTTCGCCCGCGTGATGCGTTGCTCCATCGCCGCGTCGCCCACAAGGAACGCTCGCGCGATCTGTTTCACGGACAGGCCCGACACAATGCGCAACGCCAACGGTATTTGCTGCGTGGCTGGAAGATCCGGATGGCAGCAGATGAACATCAGCCGCAGGACGTCATCGCGATACTGGCTCTCGTCCAGCCGCTCCGCCATCGGTGTCTGGACGTCTTCGAGATCGGACACCTGCGCTTCATCCGGCATCGCCGTCAGCCGCGATGTCTTGCGTTTCTGGTCGAGCCCAGCATTGCGCCCCACCATGATCAGCCATGCCGTGGGATCACGCGGCGGGCCGTTGGCGGTCCAGTTCTTCAGCGCGCGGAGGCAGGCCTCCTGGAACGCCTCTTCAGCGGTATCGAGATCGCGGAAATAGCGCAGCAGCGCCGCCACGGCCTGGGGCCGGGACGACGTGAGCGCCGCCTCGATCCAGGCGTGATCGGTCACTCGGCGCTCACCTTGTCGCCAGCATAGGTCCGGTCGCTGGTGTAGACGTCTGCGACCGGTGCGCCGGGGATATAGAGATTGATGGGTCGCAGCTCATACGCCCCGCCCGGATTGGCCGCGCTCAGTTCGCGCGCAAACTGCAGCGCTTCGTCCAGCCCGCTGACATCCACGATATAGAAGCCCAGCAGCGCCTCTTTCGTTTCGGCATAGGGACCATCGACCACCATGTCCTTCGACTTGTGCAGGGTGGTCGCCGCAGAGGTGGGCAGGAGGCGGATCGAGGGCTTGAGCTTGCCCGCCCCCTCCCACTTGTCGTGAACCTTCGACAGGGCGGCCATCACGGCGTCGTCCTGTTCCTTGGTCCAGCCACAGACCATCTGCTCGTCGTTGTAGCAAAGCACGGCGTACATCATCGGGGCGTCTCTCATGTGCCTAGGACGGCACAGGATAACCCGACCCGACAGACGCCTGCAAAGATTTGCGTGAGGACGGCGTTTCCGCCGCCCGCCCGGCCATCAACGCAACATGTGGCGCTAGAAGGTTCCCGATACCCGCACGGAGAAAAGCTGAGTACCTTCCGGACCGCCCTTCTGCTTGCGCTCTTCTGTCCGCAGGATGTTTCCGGTTCCGCGCGGCGGGGCCGCAGGATCCAGCGGATCAGCCTGGTAGAAGGTCCGGTCCCGGAACTCCTCCGGATGGAAAATGTTGGCAGCGGTCACCCGGATGGTGACGCCGCCATAAGCAGAGGTCTCGGCGAAGAGGTCGACCCGCGCGCCGGGGCGGTCATAGAGAATATCCTCGATGACCTTGAATTCCTGCCGGTCAGACTGGCCGAGCGCGCTGACGCCCCATGCCGCCTTCAGCTCCGGAAGATCGTGTCGGAAGGAAGCATTGTAGTTCCAGTCCTTCTCACCGGAGAACCGCCGGCTCTCGCCCGTGATCGGGTCCGCCACGTCGGTCTCCTGCCACAGGCCGGAGAAGCGCACTTCCGCATTGGGCAACAGCGGCGCCAGTGGCAGAGCGCCGCGCACTTCCATGCCCGTCCGCGTACCATCTCCGATATTGCCCGGCGCGTCGAAAGTGCGCGGACCCGTACCCGTGGTGATCGTGCGCGGGATGAAGTCCTGCACATCCTCAACCTTCTCGTGGAACACGGCGAGCGTCAGCGCGGCGCGGGCGCCGAACTTGTGCTCCCACTCTGCGCGAGCGCGCCACGCTTTCTCCGGCTCGAGATCCGGATTTCCGATCAGGCTGGAATCGTCGATGAAGTTCACGGACGACGCAAACTCGGTGAAGTCGAGCTGCGCGATCTCGCGCGATACAGAGGCGCGGATCTGGTCGGCCTCGCCCGCTTGCCATGTCAGGGTTGCGCGCGGCTTGGGGTAGGAAAATTCGCTTTCCTTTTCCTCATCGCCCGTCTGCGTGATCGTCGAGGCCTCATAGGTGAAGCCGCTCTCAAGTGTCAGCTGCGGCGAGAGCTTCCACACATCGGTTATGAACGGCTCGATCCGGGTCTCCTCGACACGCGTGTCCGAGACCGGAAGTGGAACCGCGACAGGACCGCCTCCCGTGTTGTTGAAGATATCGAGCGTCGTGTCGCGGAAATTGAAGGCGCCTTCCACACCGATATCGATCGTATGCGCGCCATCCGGGCGCCACGTCGCAAAGCCGCGCGCCAGTCGCTCGCCGGCCTCGGTCGTGCGGATCTGCGTGCGCGTGTTGAACAGCCCGCCCGGCCCCGCCGTACCGGTCGGCGTGAAGATGCGGAACACATCATCCTGATCAACGCTGGTTGCCGTCGCCAGCACGATACCCTTCACCGAAAGTTCCGGCGAGAAGCGGTGCTCCCAGTCGCCGCCGATTTCCGCAGTGTAGTTGTCTTTGTATTCACTGAGCCCGAACGTCGCGCTCTCGAAAGCGCCTGTTGGCGTGAAGACTTCCGAGCCAATGTTCTGCGTGTTCCATGTCGGCGCGTACTGCGCGTTGAAGCTGACGGTGTCCTGCGCCGTCGGCCGCCACTTGAGGACGCCCGCTCCCTGCAGGCCGATATTGTTCGGTTGTCCGAACACCTCGCGATAGCGGATCAGCTGGCCTGAAGCGTTGCGAACCGCCTCGAAGCTATCGCCCCGTCCGCGAAGGTTCGGCGTCTGCAGGTCGATTGTCAGTTCGGCGTTGTCGCTCAGCGCAAACGTCTTGGTCAGCTGCGAATTCCAGCTGACGCGCTCCGAATACTGGATGTCGCGCACTTCGAGCACCCAGGTGGTCGGCGACCCGCCGCCCTGCTTCGCCTGCTTCAGCACGACGTTGACCAGCTGCGTCTGCCCGCGCACGTCCACGTTCGACGCACTGCCCGAAATCAGCTCCACGCGGATAACCGAGTCCGAGGGAATACGTTTCAGCTGCTCGGAGATCAGCACCTTGGACGAGGGTCGCTCGCCATTGACCAGAACGTTGCCAGCGGTCGCGCCAAAGCCGCGCAGCGCCTCGCCATCGTCGATCTCGAAGCCCGGCACGCGGTTCACGATATCCGCCGCCGTCACCGGATTGTACTGGCGGAAATAGGCGGCATCGAACGCCTGCACGCCTTCGGCCGAGCCCGGCTTCACGTCGGGCGACACCACCTTGGTCGGATCAACCGGCGCCTGCTGCGCCATGGCGACCGGGGCCAGCGCCATCGGGGCAAGGCTTGCGGCCAGCGCGGCAAGTCCCACCGCACGACTATGCGGACGTTTCGGCTTGACGTTGTCCATTGGCGGTCCTCCCCGACCGTGTTAGTTCATTATTTGAACTAACCCTTTGCCTGCTTCCCCAATGGGGTCAATTGCAGGCGAGACACGGGCCGCGCACGAATTCGGGAGCGGAAAATGCGCTGGAGCGAGATCGAACAGGTTCCATGTCCCGTGGCGCAGGCCATGGCGGTGGTCGGCGACACCTGGACCGTGCTGATCCTGCGTGATGCGCTGCGAGGGGCGTCGAAATTCGAGGAGTTCCAGCGCGCCACCGGCGCCTCGCGCGCCATTGTGTCCGGCAGGCTCTCTCATCTCGTCGAGCACGGCGTTATGGTGCGCGAGCAATATGAGGAACATCCGCCCCGCTTTGCCTATCGCCTCACACCGCGTGGCCGCGCCTTGCAGCCCGTTCTGATGATGCTGGCGCATTGGTCGGAAACACATCTGCCGGGCAAGAGCCGGTCGGCCGGCCGCCGCCACACGACTTGCGGACACAGCTTTTCGCCAGTGATCACATGCTCAGAATGCGGCGAGCCCGCCACGCCCGACACGATCACCTATGATCGCAAGCGCGTCGATGTGGTGAAGACCTAGAGTTTTCTTCTTGTTCGCAGAAAACGACAGGCCCCCGTCCGTGAGGACGAGGGCCTTCCTTCCTGTGCTGATCGCAGCAGCATGAATTGGGCGAGGGGCGAGCCGCTGGAGGACGAAGCGCTAAGCCAGCAGAGTTTGATCCCATTCCGGACGGGGGCCGGGACCGGCAAGCCGCGCCTTGGCGGCTCGCCCCTCTTTCCGCGGCCCACCCGTCCGTTTGTCAGACAGGGGGGTGCGGAATTCCTTGTCCTAGAAACTCCCCCTCAGCGTGACGCCATAGGTGCGCGGATCGCCCAGCAGGCCGGAGTAGTATCCGGAGCTCGAGCCGCCCTGTGACAGGATCTCGAAGTATTCCTCGTTCAGCACGTTGCGGCCCCAGGCGAAGAAATCCCAACCATTGTCACCCCGGAAGCCCGCGCGGACGTTGACCACGGAATAGCCGTCGATGTTGAGATAGTCCGACTCGGTCGGGCTCGATGAAAAGTCGGAGCGATAACTCGCATCGACGCCGGCGAAGTATTCGCCTGTACGGCCGCCGAATGCGCCCGCCTGCGTGTACTCGCCACCGATGGCGAGCGCCCATTCGGACACGCCCGGAAGACGTGTGCCGGAGGCGTCGACCACCTGGATGGCGCCGCCAGAATCCTCTAGCGCGGGAGGCGCGCCGGTGAAGGTTTCGAACTTCGCGTCGGTCCAGGCGATATTGCTGTAGAGGTTGAGATTGTCATTGACGCGCCAGGCGCCATCGAACTCCACGCCCTGCACGATCACCTGCTCTGCGTTGGCGAGATAGCCGCGCAGCACGCCGACCTGTCCGTTCACGACGTTGACCTGGTAGTCGTCGATCGTTGTGTGAAAGCCCGTGATGTTGGCGGTGACGCCCGGCGCGGGATTGGTCTTGAGGCCGATCTCGATGTGCTTCACGTCCTCGGGGGCGACCGTGGCGAGTTGCACGGCGACGTTGCCGGCTGCGTCGAGAGGCACGCCGTTATTGTTGAGACCGAACGTCTTGAAAGCGGTCGAGTAGGTTGCATAGGCGTGGTAATTGTCCGCAAAGTCGTAGGCGGCGGTGACGTTGTAAGAGACGTTGTCCTCCTCGCCTGAAGACTCATAGTTCTGCGGCGACAGAACGCTGCGCTGCAGGGCACGCAGCGCCACGGATGTCGGGTCCGTGCCGGACGTATCAAGTCCGCCATAGACGTTGGCGATGTAGTGGCCGCTCTTTTCATCGTAGTTGAAGCGCAGGCCCGGAATGATGCGGAGCTGGTCCGTTACATCCCATTCGAACTGGCCGAACAGCGCCGCGCTGGTGTGGTCGGAGAGGATGTCGGTCGTCTGGCCATAGCCGTCGAGCAGGCCAGGCGTCGCCGCAGCGGCGTTCGGATTGAGCAGGAAGCGCCAGGCGGCGGAGCCCTGCTCCTGCCGGCCGAGCGTCTTGGTGACCTGGTTGAACCAGAAGGCGCCCGCGACGAAACTCAGGTCCTCGTTGATGTCGCCGGCGTAGCGGAGTTCCTGCTGCCACTGATACTGCTTCGACGGGTTGGCCGATTGCGTGGTGATGGGCAAACCGAGGAAGTCGCGGTCGTTGGACGGATCCCACAGCCAGTAACGCCAGGCCGAGATCGAGGTCAGCGTACCGGGGCCAATGTCCCAGTCGGCGCTGAGCGCAATGCCGCCGAAATCGGAGTAGGAGCGGTGCGGCGTGTCGAGGTCGGTGACACGGTCGAACGGGTTGGTGGACGGCGGGGCGTAGTTGAAGGCCGCCGCCTGTGCGGCGAACTGGCGGTTGGCGGCGCGCTGCGTCGGCACGACGCCTGCGAACACCTGCGCATAGCCTTCGGGTCGCTGCACCGTGTTGTCGGCGGTGAGGCGCACCTGCAGCGTGTCGATTGGCTCCCACAGCAGCTGCAGGCGGGCGCCGATATTGTTGAGGTCGTTGAGATCGTCCTCGCCATTGACGTTGTAGAGCGTGCCGTCACGCTGCGTGCTCGAGAATGACAGGCGATAGGCCAGAGAATCGGTGAGCGGGCCGGTGGTCGTGCCTTTGGCGAGTATGTAGCCAAGATTGCCGAAGCTCAGCTCGACATCGGTCGCGGCGGTGAATTCGGGGAGCTTGGTGGTGACGTTGATCGCGCCGGCTGTGGTGTTCTTGCCGTAGAGCGTGCCTTGCGGACCGCGTAGGACCTCGACGCGTTCAACGTCGATGAAGTCCATCACGGCGGCGGCGGGGCGGGCATAGTAGACGCCGTCGACATAGAGGCCGACGCCCTGCTCGATGCCGTCATTGGTCAGGCCGAACGGCGCGCCGAGACCGCGAATGTTGACCTGCGAATTGCGGGGGTTGGTGGAGTAGAACTGCACCGAGGGGACCAGTTGGGCCAGCTTGCCCGCGTTGGATGCGCCGCTGTCGGACAGGAATTCCTCGCCGAGCACAGAGACCGGGATCGGTACGTCCTGAACGTCTTCCTCGACGCGGCGGGCGGTCACCACGACCCGCTCGCCCTGGTTCAGGGCTGTCGCCGCCTGCGGCTGCTGATCCTCGACGCGAGGGCCGGACTGGTCCGCAACGGCGTCGGCAGCGGTTTCACCCTGGGCGAACGCCGGCGCGGACCAGAACACGGCCATCGCCGCAACCGAAATCCCATAATGGATACGGTTACTCGACCTGATGAGCGTCGTGTTTCTTGCGTTATTCATTACCACGTCCTCCACGTTACGCGGTAATTCCCGCGCCCTCGGAAGACATGAAAATCTAAATACGACTAACTAGGTAGTATTATGGGGCTTTAGAATTTCTGAAGCAAAATCGGCGCGGCCTCGCATCAATCACGCCCGGGGTCAGTCGGCGGGGTCTTTCCTCTCGCGAGTCCAGACCCCACGTGATACCTTGAAGCGGTATTTCATCAGTCCAGAGGACCCTACCCTGTCTGTCGCCCCCACTCCCCGGACCGGCAAAAAGTCGCCCGCCAAGAC
>JAVBYB010000132.1 GCA_030824255.1 bacterium | reverse complement strand
ATTGTCTTCGCGGCGACTTCAGCCAGCTTCTTCGCCTCTTTCTCCGGCGCCTCGAAGACGAGTTCGTCGTGCACCTGCAGCAGCATGGTCGCGTTGAGGCCGGCGTCCTTCAGCGCTTTCGGCATGCGGATCATGGCGCGCTTGATAATGTCGGCGGCCGAGCCCTGCAGCGGCGCGTTGATCGCCTGTCGTTCGCCGAAGGAGCGTTCGGCGCCGTTGGGCGACTTGATCTGCGGTAGCCAGATTTTCCGGCCGAAGATCGTCTCGACATAGCCATGCTCGCGGCCGAAGGCGCGATAGTGCTCCATATAGTCCTGGATGCCGGGGAATTTCTGGAAGTACTGCTTGATGTAGGCGCCTGCTTCCTCGCGCGGGATCGAGAGCTGGCGCGCCAGGCCGAAGCCCGAGATGCCATAGATGATGCCGAAATTGATGGCCTTCGCCTTGCGGCGGATCATCGGGTCCATGCCCTTCACCGGCACGCCGAACATCTCGCTCGCCGTCAGCGCATGAATGTCGATGCCGTCATGGAAAGCCTGACGGAGCGAGGGAATATCCGCAACGTGCGCCAGCAGTCGCAGCTCGATCTGCGAATAGTCAGCCGAAACGAGAACATTGCCTGGCGCTGCGATGAAGGCTTCGCGGATCTTGCGCCCTTCTTCCGTGCGGATCGGGATGTTCTGCAGGTTGGGATCGGTGGAAGCGAGACGGCCGGTCTGCGCGCCTGCGAGCGAATACGATGTGTGAACGCGACCCGTGCGCCTGTTGATCGCCTCGCTCAGCGTCTCGGTGTAAGTGGAGCGCAGTTTGGAGAGCATGCGCCAGTCGAGCATGACCTTGGGCAGCTCATGCCCATAAGCGGCGAGGTCTTCGAGCGCATCCGCGCCCGTGGCCCATGCGCCGGTCTTGGTTTTTTTGGCGCCGACCACGTCGGCAAGGCCCATCTCATCGAACAGGATTTCGCCGACCTGCTTCGGGCTACCGAGATTGAAGGAGCGACCGGCGAGCTTGTGCGCCTCATCTTCAAGGCCAGCCATGCGCTGGGCAAACTCCCCGGACAGTTTCGACAGGCGATCGCGATCGACCAGGATACCTGCGCGCTCCATGTCGGAGACCACCGGGATCAGCGGCCGATCCATCGTTTCATAAACGGTTGCGACACCTTCGCTGGACAGGCGCGGCTTCAGCCGCTCCCACAGGCGCAGCGTGACGTCGGCGTCTTCGGCGGCATAGCGCGTGGCCTTGGCGACCGGCGTCTGGTCAAAGGTGATCTGTGACTTGCCCGAACCTATCAGTTCCTTGATCGGGACGGGCGTGTGGCCGAGGAACAGTTCGGACAGCTCGTCCATGCCGTGGTTGTGCTTGCCCGCTTCGAGCACGAAGGACAGCAGCATGGTGTCGTCGATCGGGCCGACGGCGATGCCATGTCCCGCGAAGATCGAGATGTCGTACTTGATGTTCTGGCCGATCTTGAGGACGGACGGGTCCTCCAGCAGGGGCTTCAGCAGTTCGATGGCCTGGCCCATCTCGATCTGGACCGGCGCGTCTTCAGACAGGAGGTCGGTCTTGTTCGCGCCGTGGCCGAGCGGGATGTAGCAGGCAAGGCCGGGCCGCAGCGCCAGCGAGACGCCGACCAGGGCTGCCGCCATCGGATCGAGACCGTCGGTTTCCGTGTCGACCGCGACAAAGCCCTGATGCTTCGCTTCGATGATCCACCAGATCAGGCGCTCGGTGGTGGTGACGGTTTCATAGGCGTCGAGATCGAAGGGGTGAACGTCTGGCGCGACGGGCTCGAAGCTTTCCCCGGGCGAGCCGTTCGCGGCGGGCGTTGCAGGCCTCGCCCCGCCGCCCGAGGCCGCGACTGCCCTGGCAAGCGCCTGTCCGCCAGCGGAGGACGATGCCGGCGGCGCGCCTTCGACGCCCAGCGTTTGCGCCACGCGCGTGGTCAGGGTGCGGAATTCCATTTCCTGCAGGAAGGCGAGCAGTACGCCCGGGTCCGGATCGGAGACGCCGAGCTCTTCCAGCGGCACGTCCAGCGGCACGTCGTCCTTCAGCGTCACCAGCACTTTCGAGATACGCGCCTTGTCGGCGTGTTCGATCAGCGACTCGCGCCGCTTGTTCTGCTTGATTTCGCCGGCGCGGGACAGCAGCGTTTCAAGGTCGCCATATTCCTGGATCAGCAGCGCGGCCGTCTTGATGCCGATGCCCGGCACGCCCGGCACATTGTCCACGCTGTCGCCGCACAGCGCCTGAACGTCGATCACCTTGTCAGGCGTCACGCCGAATTTCTCGAACACTTCCGG
Source organism: bacterium (assembly GCA_030824255.1). Lineage (GTDB taxonomy): Bacteria > Pseudomonadota > Alphaproteobacteria > Caulobacterales > Hyphomonadaceae > UBA7672. The sequence continues at coordinate 5,208 of JAVBYB010000132.1, read as the reverse complement.
CGCACAGATCCTGCGATCCTTTACCGTGTCGAGCATGCAGATGCGATCATCGATCAGCTGCATGAGGTCCTTGTCCGCCGAGACGATGGACACACGTGCGCCCTTCGCGGCCGCCTGGCGCGCATAGGTGGCGATCAGGTCGTCCGCCTCGAAACCCTTCATCTCCAGCGCAGGCTGGCCGAACGCCATCGCCGCGCGCCGCACCAGCGGAAATTGCGGGATCAGGTCTTCCGGCGGATCGGGGCGGTGCGCCTTGTACTGGTCATAGAGGTCATTGCGGAAAGTGTGCTGGCCCGCATCGAAAATGCAGGCGAAGTGTGTCGGCTGATCGCCCGCCTTCAGGTCCTCAAGCACTTTCCACAGCATGTTGCAGAAGCCGGAGATGGCGCCCACGGGCAGCCCATCCGACTTGCGCGTCAGCTGGGGCAGGGCGTGATAGGCGCGAAAAATGAACCCCGACGCATCGATCAGGTAGACATGGCTTGAGGCGTCGATCGGGCGGTTGACCGGCATGGAGTGTCTCCTGTCCCGCTTCCCCTAACAGGCCCGCGCGTCCTCGGCCAGATTTCGGGAAATTCGTCTGTGCACGGGATTGGAACGCCCATTACAGCGCAATTTTCGAGTCATCGTGAGTCGAAAATGCGCGGCCCCGTCTTGAAGGTTACATCGATTGGCCCCAATTTGCCGGCTGCGGGCCGGGCCCCTCTGGCAGATGATCGGCGTATCAGATCGTCTGCGATGTCGGACCGCATCGGGTAATACCCGGTGTTGGCTCGGTTTGTTTTCATCAGCCCACATCGGAGTCTTGCCCGGATCTTGATCCGAGGAGCACACGATGTTGACGAGACGATTCAAGGCGCTGCTGTTCAGGCTTGGCCTGATCCAGCATGAAATTGACGCCGAACAGACTTCACCCCAGCCCGATCCCATCCGCCTGTTCAGGCTCAAGCGGCTTCGCCAGGTCCTTCGGGACGGCATGCATCGCATCGCGCGAGCACTTGCGGCCGAGCGCCGCCGCGCAGGTTTTCGCGTCATCGGACCGGCGCCTGCGCAAGGCGGTGCGAGATGAGCAATCGCGCTTCACCCATTGATGGCGCGCCGATGCGCAAGATGCGGCGCTACGGCGTCGAAATGGACGTTTGCACGCGCACAGGCGGCGTCTGGCTCGATGGCGGCGAACTGGAGCGGATCATCGCGCATATTCGTGGCGAAGATTCACGTAACCACGGCCGTTTTGAAGACACGACAGACCAGGCGTCCGACGAAGAAGGCCGCATGCGCGGGGTCAGGCAGCAGGGTCTGCATGCCCGCGTCCGCCTGGCCGACGATTTCGATTTCTAGCTGCGACACTTCCCCGTGCCTGAGGGCGCTTGGTGTCGCAGCCCTGCTGTGATTCCGGGCGCCCTCGATTTCGGTTGATTCAAATTCGCTGGAACCGCCATGCCGTTCGACATTTACATGCACTTCGCCGGCCAGCCTCTCTGGCTATGGGCAGCCTTCTTCGCCGTGATCGGTTTTGCCTTGTGGCTCGATCTTGGGGTGGTCAACACCAAGGACGAAGTGATCTCGCCGGCGCGCAGCGCCTTGATGTGGGGTGCATTCGCCACCTGCGCGCTGGGCTTTGCGGCCTACGTGTATTTTTTCTACGAGCCGGATCCGGTCTACTATCCCAACGGCGGAGACCTGCGTACCCAAGCGGCGATCCAGTATCTCACGGGCTACATGCTCGAGACGGCGCTGGCGTTCGACAACATCTTCGTCATCTCGATGGTCATGGCGTTCTTCGCCGTGCCGCCGGCCTACCAGCACCGGGTGCTGTTCTGGGGTATCATGGGCGCAATCATCTTCCGCGCGCTGTTCATTGGCGCAGGCTCGGTGATCGTCACGCAGCTCACCTGGGTCCTCTATATCTTCGCGGCCATCCTGATCTTCAGCGGCTGGAAGATGATGAGCTCCCTGAAGGAAGCGCACACGGCGCCCGATCCGGGCTGGATCGTGAGGCTGGTGGAGCGTTTCGTGCCCGTGACGCGTGATATAACCAGCCACAATTTCTTCGTGCGCCTGCCGAACGCGGCGGGCAAGGTCGTGCTCTTTGCAACGCCGCTGTTCCTGGCGCTGATCACCATCGAGGTCGCCGACATCGTGTTTGCGATCGATAGTGTTCCGGCGGTCTTCGCCGTCACGCAGGACCCGTTCATCGTCTACACGTCGAACATCTTCGCGATCCTCGGCCTGCGCTCGATGTATTTCATGCTGGCCGCGGCGGTGGATCGCTTTGTCTATCTGAAGGTCGGCCTGTCAGCCGTTCTGATCCTGATCGGCGTGAAGATCATCTGGAACTTCCTGCTCGCCAAGCAGCTGCACCTCGTGCCGTATCTCGAGGCGCACTGGTCGCTGCTGGCGACGGTCGTACTCGTTGGCGGCGCCATCCTCGCTTCGCTATGGAAGACGCGCCCGTCGCAGCGGCGGAAGGAGGATCACCTCAAGACTCACTAGAGTGATTGCACAAGCGCCGCTGCGCGAAATGCGGGCGACACCTTAACAACACCTTGTTCCACGGGAATTTAATCAATCCCTGACATCATCAAACGGATTTTGGTGTTCGGGGACAGGATCATGAAACCGCAAGCCGTCGCAGCCGCTGACAAGCCCGCTGCGTTCAGCTTTGCCTACCTGTGCAACGCAGTGGCCGTCATCGGCTGCGTGCTGTGCGTGGCGAATGGCGTGCTGATCGCGCACTTCTACGGGGCAGGTATCGCAATCGGCTGGACGATCGGCGCAGTGGCGCTGCTGTGCGCCGTTGTCGTGCTGACCTATCGCGAATCTCTGGGCGAGACATCCGTCCTCCCCGTGCTGGGCGGGGCGCACCTCGCGCTGATCGCGTTCTGGATGGCGAGCGCGATTGCGTTCTGGATGACCGGGCAGCGCGGCGGCTGGGTTGCCGCGATCATCATTCCGGCCTCATGGGCGATCCACGTCATCTTCACCGCCAAGGGCAATTTCGTGCACGTGCTGAGCTGCCTCGCGCTCTGCACCGTGCCGATGCTCGCATTCCTGATCCAGTCGGTGTGGACAGAATTTCCCATCTGGGTCGCGATCTCAGGCAGTGTTTCGGCGGTCGCCATGGTCGCGAGCATCACGGAGTCCGCGAAGTATTCGCACGGCAACTTCCTCGCCCTCCAGAAAGCGCTGGCGCAGGCCGACGCCACCAAGGAACGCCTCGAATTCGCCATCCGCGGCGCAGGCGATGGCTATTTCGAGATCGACTTCGACACGATGGAAGCCACGGTGAACCCGGCGCTTGCCGAGATCATCGGCGCAGCCGGTCCCAATGCGCCGCTCGACATGTTCCACCAGTTTGTCCACCCCGAGGATCGCGATCTGGTCTTCTCGACGATCGACACCGCCCGCGAAGGCACGATCGATGGCTGGAAGCAGGAGCTTCGCGTTCGTCGCGCCGATGGCGAATGGACCTGGATGCAGCTGCGCGCGCAGGCAATCCAGGCCAATGCCGCACACGGTCGCAAGCTGATCGGCACGGTCGTCGACATGACGGCCTCGAAGAATATCGAAGACCAGCTGCGCGCCTCGAAGGAGGTCGCCGAAGCCTCCTCCAGCGCCAAGTCGCAATTTCTCGCGAACATGAGCCATGAGATCCGCACGCCGCTGAACGGCGTTCTCGGCATGGCGCAGGCGCTCGACGCCGACGAGCTGACCGCCGCCCAGAAGGAAAAGGTCGCCATCATTCTCGACAGCGGCAAGTCCCTGATGGCGCTGCTCAACGATGTGCTGGACCTCACCAAGATCGAGGCCGGCAAGCTCGAAATCTCCGCCGTCCCAGGCGACTTCCTTCATACGATGAAGCGCACCCGCCAGCTCTTCCAGGCGATGGCCGAGGAAAAGGGCCTCGACCTGCTGATGCGCTACGACAGCAATTTCCCGCAGCGCCTGACCTACGATCCCACGCGCGTGCGCCAGTGCGTCTCCAATCTCGTCTCCAACGCCATCAAGTTCACGCCGCAGGGCAGGGTCGAGGTCGCCATCAGCGCCAGGCCGCTGGCGGATGGCGAGTTCATGATTTCGGTCGAGGTGATCGACACCGGCATCGGGATCAATGCCGAAACCCAGTCGCGCCTGTTCTCCGTCTTCACGCAGGCCGACGGCGCCACCACCCGCAAGTTCGGCGGCTCGGGCCTCGGCCTTGCCATCTCGCGCCAGCTCGCCCGCATGATGGGCGGCGACATCACGGTGACGAGCACGCATGGCAAGGGATCGTCCTTCGTCCTCACCTTCCGGGCTCGCGAAGCGGCGGCCGCCGCAGCGCCGAGCCCGTCGCCCGCGCGTCCTGCTGCGTCCGCGCCGCGATCGCTGCGTGGCCTGCGCGTCCTCCTGACCGACGACAACGCCATCAACCGCCAGGTCATCAAGCTGTTCCTCGCGCCGCAGGGTTGCGACATCGTCGAGGCGACCAACGGCAAGGAAGCGCTCGACCTGCTGGCCCAGCACGAGTTCGACATCGTCCTGCTCGACATCCACATGCCCGTTATGGACGGCAAGGAGACGATCCAGCGCCTGCGCGCCGAGCGTCGCTGGAAGGACCTGCCGGTCATCGCCCTGACGGCCGACGCCATGAGCGGCGACCGCGAGAAATATCTCGCCCTCGGCATGAGCGATTATGTTTCCAAGCCGGTCGACCAGCGGGAGCTCATCGCCAAGATGCATCTGGTAAAGGGCTTTGAGGTCCCCGCCGCGCCGCCCGTCACGCGCCGGGCCTGATCGGCTGGTTCCGGGTCAGCGCGGCCCACACGCCTGCGTGATCCGGTCCGAAAGCCCCTCCGGCCATCATTGTTCCCCAATTTCAGGGCAGTCTGCCTCTCTGGCGGCCTGCTGATCGTGGTCCGGTCGCCTTGCGAACGGGGCGCTTTAGCGCCAGTGTTCGCGCCGTAACCGGCCTGAATGCGGGCCGATGACAGGGAGTCCTGTTCTAATGCCGGCGTTGACGTCCAAGCGGTCGCTTCTCATCAAGGTCGGCATTCCGGTGCTGGGCGTGGCGGCCATCGCCGGCGCTTTCTTTGCTCCCGCCCTTCTGAAGGTCGAGGCGCCGGAACATGCGATCGCCCAGCCGAGCGGCACGCCCGCCAGCGCGTCCCCGGCGCGGCCTATGGTTCTCGGCGAGGATTTCTCAGGCCTGGCCAAGTCGCTGATGCC
>JAVBYB010000587.1 GCA_030824255.1 bacterium | reverse complement strand
GGCAACGGCGATGGCTTCTTCCAGCGTGGCGGGAAGCATCGGCGGGGCTGGCGGATCGGCCAGCTGCACGGGCGGACGACCGATGATCTGCTCGTAATCGGCGCGGGCCTTGGCGCGGCGCGACGTGGCTGATGCGAGTTCGGCTTTCGAGCCACCTTCGCGCGCCTCGGCCTGGGCAACGTCGGTACGGGTCACTTCGCCCACATCGAAGCGGTCACGCGCGGCTTTCACCTGCTGGCCAAGGGCGGAGACGTTGCGCTCGCGGATTTCCACTTCGCGCTCGGCGCGACGGACGTCCATAAAGATCGTGACGACGTTGAGCACCAGTTCCTGCTCGGCGCCGATAAGGTCTGCCTGCGCGGCGTCGACGCCGGAGCGGGCCTGATCGCGCTGGGCGCTCAGCGAGCCGCCGGACCAAATGGATTGGCGCGCCTCGACGCCGAGGGTCGAACGCTGCTGCTCGCCGTCATAAGGGAAGGAGCCGGTGCCCGTGGTCACCTGGCGGCCGACGACCGTGTATTCGGCGCCGACGGTGGCGTTGAGGTTCACCTGCGGACCCATCTGGGCCTTGGCCTGGTTCAGCGTCTCGCCGGCGAACTCGCGCGATTTGCGCTGCGCCATGATCTCCGGATTGTTTGCGAGCGCGGATTCCACCGCATCGCCCAGCGTATCGCGGCTCGCCTGGGCGAGCGCGGGCGTGGAAACGGAGCACATCAGAACGATGGCAGCCAGGATTCTCATGGCGGATTCCCTATTGTCCGGGGCCGGAAGAAGCCACGAGACAAGTAAATGTCACCTTTTGCGTGGCCCCGCGCCAGCACAGGTAGCCGCAGGTTGCGCGCCAAATGGTTGATTTGGCTCTAAAGCCGGAACTCGGCCGATTTGGCGAAACCCGGCAGAGCGGGAATCGCGGTGTCAAAAGGCGTGCGCCAAGCGGTTTTGCCGCCGGAAGCCGTGTAGATGCGGGCGCGTCCGACAGTTCCTTCTGTTACCGCAACGGCCAGGCGACCGCCTTCGGCGAGCTGGGCCAGCCAGGCAGCCGGGACTTCCTCTACGGCGCCATTCACGAAGATGACGTCGAACGGCCCCCTGCCCGGCGCACCCGCCTTCAGGTCCCCCGTGACCACATCAGCGCCCGCGACGCCAGCGGCCGCGAGGCTGTCCTTGAGGGCTTTGGCGGCGGCCTCGTCCTGCTCCAGCGCCACGACGTGGGCAGCAAGGCGGGACAGGACGGCGGTGGAATAGCCTGCGCCCGGAGCGATATCGAGAACGCGGTCTTCAGGGCGAAGGGCGGTGATGCTCACCAGCTTCGAGAAATCGCGCGCCGCAGCCAGCCAGCGGCCCGTTCCCGTTTCGACAGCCATATCCGCATAGGCGGAGGTGCGGCGGGAGGCCGGCACAAAAAGCTCGCGGTGGACGGCTGTCATGGCGCCGATCAGCCGGCGGTCGGTCACGTCGTTCGGACGGACCTGGCTGTCGATCATTGCGGTGCGGGCGACTTCAAGGTCCACGAACAGGCCCCTATCTCATATTGCAGAATCGCCGGGGTGACCCCGGGGTCTTGTGCGTGCGGGGCTCTTAGCATACGCACCACACCGCGCAACGCGCCCGAACTACCCAAGACGATCGGCCGCCGCTCCGCCAGCGACGGTTCGCATGAGGCCTCGTGGCGGAGTGGTGACGCAGAGGACTGCAAATCCTTGCACCCCGGTTCGATTCCGGGCGAGGCCTCCAAATCCCTAACGTAGCCGGCACGGCTGCTTACCAGGGTAAATCAAGAGTTTCCGCGATTGATGAAGATTTTAACCCCTCGTTAACCGAGTCGGGCGAATGTCGACCTGTCTTCCCTTGAAGACACCCCACCATCACCCAAACGCCTTTGCGGGAGCCTCTGGCTCCCGCCCTTCTCTTTGGGTTCGGGTTTTTCGGGATTTCCCAAATTTTTCACAGATCTGAGGCCGGGCGCGTCGCTTTTGCGCGATGAAACCGCACGACGCTATTGAACCGGTAAAACTCGGGAGCTATACCCCCGCCTCCAACCGTGCTCCCTGATAGCTCAGTTGGTAGAGCATTCGACTGTTAATCGAATTGTCGCTGGTTCGAGTCCAGCTCAGGGAGCCATTCTTTCCCCCCGGGGGACCGGCTGTGACGCAAGACGCTCAGGTTCCCGGTGCGACGACGATCGAGCGCCCCGCGCCGGTCACTGAAACCACTGACAACGATCTCGGGCACTGGCGCAATCGCTGGGCCGTTCCGAACCGCCACGCGCATCTGGCGCGTGAGCAGGGGGCACTGCCACTGGGCGACGGCACCTGGCTGGGATCACGGCGCTTTCCGACCAGCGAAGAAGCGGAAAAGCACGCGGCGCGGTTCATCGACTACAACCTGCGCCACTTCGACATCGCCTATCTCGGCACCGAGTATTTCCCGGACTACTGAGGCGGCTTAGCCCGCTGTGGCCTTGCCGATGGCTTTGGCAAGATCATCCATGTCGAACGGCTTGGACAGGCGCACGGCGTCCACCGTCATGCCGGCCGGAAGTTCCGAATAGCCCGTCGCGATGATGATCGGCAGGCCGGGCCGTTCCTTTGCGACGGCAATGGCGAGATCCTTGCCGGTCATGTGCGGCATCGCCTGATCTGTGATGAGCAGCTGGATATTCGGATTGGCGCGGAAGACGTCCAGAGCCTCGGCGCCATTGGAGGCCTCCAGCACGCTGTGGCCGAGATCCTCAAGCATGGCGACGGTGTTCATCTGGACGAGCACATCGTCATCGACGGCAAGCACGACAAGCGATTGGCCAGTGGCGGACGGAATTTCAGCGCTCAATGCAGTCTCCAGTACCGAGCGCGGGCATTACCGACGCGGGCCGCAGGGCGTGGATCAAGGCGTGCAAGGCCGCAACCGGAAAGCGCAGTCCGGGCTGCCATATGCATCGCTCAAGGCCCCGCCTGGGATGGCGAAAGACCCGTCCTTGTTCAGCCTTACGTCCGCGTGTCCCTGCCCCGACGCGTTCGAGTACCACATATCGCGCTGGAATAACCTTCCAATCCGCGCGGTGAAATAAAACACCGATGTGGCTTTGCAACGAAAAAGCCCCGCAGGCGTGCGCCGGCGGGGCTCCAGTTCTCGTGAAAAGCGAAGCTACTACTGTCCGGTGACGTTGTTCACCATCGCTTCGGCGCCCGCGTCAGGCTTGGGCGCGCCAGCGGCAGGCGCAGCGCCGGGGCGATTGCGCATGTTCTGCATGATGTTCATCGCGTTGGTCCATTCGGCGATGTTGAGGGTGCCGTTCTTGTTCGCATCCACCATGCCGATATAGCCCTTCAGCGCGCCGAACCGCGGATCGTTGCGAAGCTCGACAGTCGTGATCTCGCCATTGCGGTCGTCGTCGAAGGCGCCGAAGACAACCGAGGTCTGCAGCTCTTTCATCAGGTCGTCGCGGCGGTTGTCGACCGTCTCGTTCTTGAAGCGGAAGCGCATGAACGTGAACAGCATCTCTTCCGAGGTCTGCTCGCCGAACGTGACCTTGTGCTTGGGATCGGGGTTCGCGGGGTTCTGCTCCGAGTTGTCGAACACGTAGTCGGCAATCATCATCGACCCCTTCGGAACCGCAAGCATCGGTTCAAAGTGGTATTCACGCTGCCAGCCAAAGTCATAGCGCGGCTGGTTCAGCAGAACTTCCTCGCGACCGTCCGGATAGCGGATGGTCAGCTTGGTCGAATAGCAGCGCGAGTGGCAGTGCGGCTGCGTCCCGAAGATTTCCGCGTCATCCGGGAAGATCAGGTACGCCGTCTCGTGGTGGCGAGACGCCCCCGCCGGAATTTCCAGCGAGAAATCCGTCACGCTGGTCTGGCGCAGGATGTTCTTGGGCGGTTCTTTGTAGAAGTAATATCCGACTTTCGTCTTGTCGGTGACCTTCTTGCCGTTGCTCGTGTAGTGCATCTGGTAGGCATAGGAGCCGCCCGGCGGGATGTAGATGCCGGTGTCGGCTGGCGTGAGGTTCGCCTCGCCACCCGGACCGTAGCCGCCGAGCGAGGTGTTCCACGAGAAGCCCTTGCCGTCTTCGCGCACTTCCGGAATCCAGCCCGCAAGCGCGTGGTGGACAGCCGGCGAAGAGCCAGCCCAGGCCGTCGCCTTCAGCCACTTGCCTTCCGTAAGCTTGGCGTCGACCGAACGCTCTTGATAGTCGATGTAGCCGCTCTCCGGCACGTCGAAGGCAGGAATCTCGACAATCGCGTCCGGTTGGCCGAGCGGCCACTCCGGCGGCACGTATTTCTTTTCAGCAAGCGGGTCGCCACCATCGCCGCGCGGCGCGCCGGCTTCCACCCAGTTGACCACGGTCTTGATCTGCTCGTTCGAGAGCAGCATGTCGTTCGACCAATTGCCCCAGTGCGCGTCCGAGTGGAACGGAGGCATGCGCTTGGTGCGCAGCGACTCGCGGATCATCGGAGCCATCGTCTTGACGGTCTCGTACTTGTCCATCGCGAACGGGCCCATGCCGCCCTGCGTGTGGCAGACGACGCATTTCTCGGCGAGGATCGGCGCGACATCCTTAGCGTAGGAGATCTTCTTCCAGTCCGGCGCCTTGGCGCGATCCGGGAAGGCAATCGACTTGCCCTTGATCGAAGCTTCCGTGACCGTGGGGGCCTTGCCGGCCAACAGCGCATCAAGCGCGCCTGCGACGCCGGCAGCCTTGTCGGCGACGGGGCCGTGATAGGCGATGGTCCAGGTCTTCGGATTGACGACGAAGGCTTCGCCCGTCTTGGTCACGCCCAGCGAGCGTCCGACCAGCTGCAACTCATCGGCGAGCATAGGCACGCCGAGGTCAGCAGCCTGCTTCATGATTTCGTCGCGGCTGTCGTCCTGCGAGGAGTTCAGCATGAGGAAGTGGACGCCTTTGCCCTCATACTGCGTGCGAAGCTTCGCAAGCTCGGCCGCAGCCTTCTTGGATGTGTCGTCGCCCAGCGCTGCGGAGACGATCACCACGGCCGGGGCCTGCTTGTAGTAAAAGAGCTCATGGCCCATGCCTGTCTGGTCAGGCAGCATGAAATTGTCGACGCGGGTGCCGACCAGCTTCACGGCGCCCGGCGCCGCTGTCGCGGTCAGCGCGATGACCGACACGGCCCCGGCAATACCCAACCCCAGCAATCCGAGCTTGTGAGAACGCTTCATGGATTCCTCCCGTAGGCGCCATTCTGTCGCGGCGCAGGTTCGCGCGGATAGTGTGTGAGCTTGCCGCGCACGGCAACGGGGGCGCCGTAGCGGAATCGACACCCGCCATGCGAAAAAATCTTCACTTTGGCGGGAGGTACCCCTGCGTTTCCGGCTATGGAGCGGCGCCGAAGCCCGCCTGGGCAAAGACCCTGCGCGCAGCATCTTCATTCAGGAAGTCGAGGAATGACTGGCCCGGTCCGCTGGCTTTTCCTGCAAGCACCGCTGCTGGATAGCTAATCAAGGTGTGCGAGCCTTCCGGGAAAGTTCCCACGACGATCACGTTGCGGGCGGCCGCCTTTGCATCTGTGCCGTAGACGATGCCGGCAGCGGCATCGCCCGTTTCGATGAAGCGGAGGGCGGCGCGGACATTTTCGGCGCGGACGACGCTGGCTTCGACGGACGCCCATACCCCCAGCTGTTCAAGCGCCGCGCGGGCGTATTTTCCAGCCGGAACGCTGTTCGGATCGGCAAGTGAGAGCCGGCCGCCCTTCAAAGCGCCAGCGAGGTCCATGCCGGGGACGATGTCGAGCTGGAATGGCGCCTTGGCGGGAGCAGCCAGCACGAGCGTATTGGTGAGAACAGCCCTGCGCGTCGTGGGGTCAATCAGGTTCCTGTCCGTGAGATAGTCCATCCAGTCTTCATCCGCCGAGAAGAAGACATCCGCTTCAGCGCCCTGTTCCACCTGCCTGGCCAAAGCGGAACTGGCGGCGAAGCTGAAGCGCGGCGCGGGGTTGCCGGCGGCTTCATAGAGATCGCCAATCTCGCCAAGAACGTCGGTGAGACTGGCGGCGGCGAAAACGACGGGGCCCCTTTCTTCGGAGGAGGCTTCGGAAGGCACTTCAGCGGGCGCAGGCGTGCAGGCGGAGAGTGCGATAGCGGCGCAGACCGTGGCCAGCGTACGCAAGACGATCTTCATGTGCCGATCCCTCAGAGGGCGTGGGCTTTGACGACCGCCCAAGCTGCCTGCCCCTCTTGCAGACCCAAGTCTGAAAGCGCTTCAGGCGTTATACGTGCAAAAATATAACCCGCTTCCGTGGCAAGAGAAACCAGCACACTGCCCGCCGTCTCGCGCACGATCGACGCCACCTTACCGCGCCAGATGTGACGAGCCGAGATGCCGCGCGGCTCTTCCGAGGCAATCAGCACGCTGTCAGCGCGCACCCAGACGCCCTCGGTGTTGCGCGCCGAGATGGCCGACGCCGGGAGGCGCACGCCAAGATCACGCCTGTCCAGAAGCGCTGTGAACTCGGGCTGAGCCATCACATCGGCAGCCGATCCGTGCGCCACGACGCGGCCATCCCGCACCATGACGACCTGACTGGCCATTTCAGCAGCGTCGTCGATCTGGTGGGTCACGACGACCATCGGCAGGTTCTGTTCGTGGGACAGTTCGCGCAGGAGCACGAGGAATTCGCGGCGGCGCAGGCCATCCAGTGCGGAGAAAGGCTCATCCAGCAGCAGAAGCTCTGGCGCGGAAACAATGGCGCGGGCCAGCGCAACACGGGTCTTTTCGCCGCCGGACAGGTTTCTTACGCGGCGATTGAGCAGGCTCTCTATCTGCAGGCGCCGGGAGATTTCGATCACGATGGGCGCGTTACGCGCGGCAGGGCGCCGGTTTTCGGCGTAGTCCAGATTGCCTTTCACGCTGAGATGCGGAAACAGCCGCGCATCCTGGAAAACGAGGCCAATGCCGCGTTCATGCGACGGAACGCGCAACCGATTGCGCACGTCTTCCAGCACGCGGCCGTTGAATGTTATCGCACCGGTTTCTAGCTTGTGCAGGCCGGCGATAGCGGACAACAGAGACGACTTGCCCGAGCCGGACGGGCCGAACACGACCGTCACGCCTTCCATCGCCAACTCGAAATCGGCGGCAAGCCGGAAACCGCCCCGGCGAACGACAGCTTGACGAAGCTTCAGCGTCACGCCTCAAGCCTCCGCCGGGCCCATTGCTGCAGCATCTCTGCCAGCACGAGGCCGACGATTGCGGCAACCAGCGAGATCAGCGCCAGCCGGAAAGCGGCATCATCTCGCCCCGGCGTGTTGAGCGCCGCATTGATGGCGAGCGGCAGGGTCTGTGTTTCGCCTTCGACATTGGACGCGAACGTGATGACGGCGCCGAACTCGCCAAGGCCCGCCGCGAAAGCGGTGACCGCCCCCGCGAGAACGCCCGGCCATGCCAGCGGCAGAGTCATCGACCAGAAACGATCCCAGGGGCTGGCCCGCAGAACGGAGGCCGCCTCGAACAGGCCCGGCTCCGTCGCCTCGAACGACAGGCGAATGGCGCGCACCATGAGCGGGA
>JAVBYB010000104.1 GCA_030824255.1 bacterium | reverse complement strand
CATGAGATTATCATCGGCCGAACCTCATCGTCCAAACTTCAGGCGCATCCGGCCCATCACGTCCGCATGCGACATGCGCACGCCATCATCCGTGTCGATCTCGTCTTCCACCTCGCGCCATTGCACGGCGTTGAGGAGCGAGGCTGGCTCCATCAGCAGCGCCTCGATCTCACCCGCGAGCATCTCCTGCTCCGCCTCTGGCAACTCGCGCAGGCGGTGGATCACGGCTTCGATGCGGGAGGTCATCGAGGACCGTAGGCTGCGAAGTGCTAACAAGTTGGTCGAACAACCTGCCCCAGCGGCGCGTGCGCGGAAGTGTGCTTAACCAAGACGAATGACGTGCCCGTCTTTCGGGTCAGCCTTGCCGGACGCGAGATCCGCAAAGACTTCGCCTGCCGCTTTCAGCCCGCCATGCTCCACGATGCGTGTGGTGCGGCTGGCGAAGGGCAGGAAGTTGCCCCAGGCTTCGCCGACACGCTGACCGAAACCGGCGGGGCCCCAATCGGTCATGCGTTTCTTCACCACGTCGGGCGCAAAGAACATCCTGGGCTGCGGGCCGGGCAGCGCATCCGACAAGCGAGGCGCATCCCAGTGCGTGGCGCCGACAGCGCAGCTGTAGGTGAGGCTATCGCCGAACTTCGCATGCACGGCGGCGCGCACGGCGCTGTTGCCGGCAATGTCGACGAAGACGGAGGGAATGGAGCTCTCCATGCCACTAACGGCGTCGTAGGGCAGCACTTCGTCATAGGCGCCGAGTTCCTGTGTGAAGCTGACGTTGCCGGGCGAGGTGAGGCCAATCACCTTCGCCTGTCCGCGCTTCTTCATCAGGAGCGCGGCGACGTAGGCGGTCTTCGCGGAGGCACTGGAGAAGATGACCTGCCGGGCGCCAAACCAGTCTGCGTCCGCGATGAAGTCATCGATCAGGAAGGACGTGATGAAGAGTGGGCGGAAGAGGACCTGCAGCGCCTCGGTATCTTTTGCATAGAGCGCGTCGTCCGCATTGAACTCGTAACGGTTGTAGACAGGGGCAAGGCCTGTGCGGTGTGCGCTGATATCGGAGAAGCCGCCGTGCTTGCGCTCGCCGGCTTTCACCACGAACGTGTTCGACATTGGCAGGTAGCCGTAGACGCGCTCCCCGGCGCCAACGCCCGGCGCCCTGCTTTCTGCGACGGTGGCGAAACCCCACACGGGCACGCGGCCAAAGCCTTCTTCCTGCGTGGGATAGAAGTTCCAGTATTTCAGGAAGTCGCCCATCGCGCCGTAAGTGACGTTGTTGGCGGTGAGCGAGAAGAGATCGACGTTGAGACGCGCCTCACCATCGGCGAGCGGCGCCTGCGGCGCATCGGCGAGCTTGCTTTCCGCCAAAGCGGTTTTGTTTATCAGCAGGTCCATCGCATCAACCCTCGTTTCCTGTCAGCCTGGATGTGTCAGCTCAGACGCACGAGCCGGTCAATCGAGAACAGCCCTGCCCCATGCGTCGCCAGCAATGCGCCAACGAAGATCAGAATTGCCGGCTCGTAGATCTCGCGCTCGTTCAGGCCGGCTCCCATGAAGAGCGCGACCGCGACGAGAAAGTTCACGGCGAGCAATATGCCAGCGAGGCGCGTGAAAAGGCCGGGGATCAGCAGGGCGCCGATGATGAGTTGCGCCCAGACGGAGACCGGGGCGGCAATTTCCGGCAGCGGGCATTTGAGGCTGCGCAGGAATCCCTCGAACTCGGCCATGCGCTCCTGGGATTCAATGTTGTCCCAGACGCCGACAATCAGGAACCAGCCGAGATACAGCCGCAGCGCCAGCCACGCGGCAGGACGCAGGAGATCCAGCGCGCGGAGGCTGATGAAGCTGATGGGGTTCACAGATCGAGGTCCTTGATGTCTTCCGCCGTGAGCTTCAGCTTTGCCGCCGGGACCAGTTCATTCAGCTGGGCGACGCTGGTGGCCGAGGCGATGGGAGCGGTCACGCTGGGACGGGCCATCAGCCAGGCGAGCGCGATCTGCGCCAACGTGGCGTTGTGGCGGGCGGCGACCTTGTCCATCGCAGCGAGCAGAAGCGGGCCCCGGCCCTGCAGCAGTTCTTTCATGCGGCCGCCGCGGGCTGATTTCTTCAGATCGGCTTCGGTGCGATATTTGCCGGTGAGGAAACCGCTGGCGAGCGCGAAGTATGGAATGACGCCGAGATTTTCGCTGACGCACATATTTTCCAGCGCGCCCTCGTACTGATCGCGGACGAGGAGGTTGTAGTGCGGCTGCAGCACGGTGTAGCGCGCGTGTACCTTGCCATCGCCGGCTTCCATGGCCTCGGTCAGTCCGGCGGCGTCGTAGTTAGAGCCGCCGATTGCGCGAACCTTGCCCTGCTCGATCAGGCGCTCATGCGCCTCCAGCGTCTCTGCAATCGGCGTGTCCTTGTCCGGAAAGTGCGAGAAGTAGAGATCGATATGATCCGTCTGCAGGCGGCGCAGCGAGGCTTCGCAGGCGCTCTGGATGTAGGCGGCTCGCAGGCCCTTGCCCGCCGGCATCTCGCTGCCGACCTTGGTGATCAGCACGACCTTGTTGCGATTGCCGCGCGTCTGCATCCACTCGCCGAGGACAGTTTCGGACTCGCCGCCCTGATGGCCCGGCGCCCAGCGCGAATAGACATCCGCCGTGTCGACCGCGTTGAAGCCAGCATCGACGAAAGCGTCCATCACAGCGAAGGACGTATCCTTGTCGGCTGTCCAGCCGAACACATTTCCGCCTAGCACGAGCGGCGCGATCTCCAGACCGGATGATCCAAGCTTGCGTTTCTGCATGTGCGCCTCCACTCACTGGCGCGCAGCATGGACCTGTGAGCGGCGGCTCACAAGGCCGGACGCGACGTCAGATCTGATCGCGGTGAATGCGGATCATCACGTCCATGTCCGACGTGCAACCCACCGCGAAGGACGGCGCGCCCATCCAAGCGTAACGCGTTGTCCTCACGCCATCGACCGCGGCGCGGATGAGCTTCTGCTTGGTCGCGTGACGCATATCGGACGCCGGACCGGTGTAGGCGATGTTCACTGTCTCGCCCTGCTCGTTGATATCGAAGCTGAGACTCATGTTGTGGATCGGCATGTCCTTGCCGGCAGCGTAGAAGAACACCAGCGCATCGCCCGGAAAGACGAACTTGCCCGGCGCCGCGACTTCGGTCCGCGCCTGTGCGCAAGGCACTGTCGCGCCCGGTAGGGCGACTCGATTGGTCAAGCCGCCAAGTTCCGCGGCGTCTCCGACACACGCCGTGGCGGCCATCGCCACAGCAACCAGCATGACTACACGCATTCCCCAACCCTTTCGCAGAATCCTATTCGTCGACGTAGATACCAACTTCCCGTTTGCCGGTCGAATCCGCGCGGCCCCGGAACATGCCTTCGGTGTTCATGCTTAGCGCGGTGCTGCCGTCATGGCTGAGCACGATGACGCCGCCTGTACCGCCGAGGGCTTTCACTTCCGCAAGTGTGGCGCCGGCCGCTTGCTCCGCGGTCATGTCCTGCATGGCGACGCGGGCGCAGATCATGCGCGCGACACTGGCGCGGATGAAGTATTCGCCATCGCCGGTGGCGGAGACAGCGCAGGAGTCGTTGTCGGCATAGGTGCCGGCCCCGATGATGGGACTATCGCCAACGCGGCCGGGCGGCTTGGCATTCAGGCCGCCGGTGGACGTGGCCGCGGCGAGATTGCCCTTCGCATCCATGGCGACGGCGCCGACGGTTCCATAGCGGTCCATCGGAACAAACGAGCCGGCCATGGCGCGCTGCAGCGCTTCCTGGCGGCGTGGCGTGATAAAGTATTCCGGCGGCACTATTTCGACCCCCGCAGCTTTCGCCATCTCGTCAACATCGGGACCGGCGAACATCACGCGACCGGTTGTTTCCATCACGTGACGGGCGGCGCGGATGGGATTCTTCACGGTGCGGACCTGCGCGACGGCGCCGGCGCTGCGGTCGCGGCCGTCCATGATGGAGGCGTCGAGTTCGGCGACGCCCTCGCGCGTGAGCACTGCGCCGCGCCCGGCGTTGAAATTGGGATTATCTTCGAGCACGCGAACGGCAGCCTCGACCGCATCGAGCGCTTCGCCGCCGCTGGCGAGGACTTTCGTGCCTGCTTCCAGCGCATCGTTGAGACCGGCGCGATAGGCCGCGTCGATCTCCGGGGTCATCTCCGCCCGCCGCATGACGCCCGCCCCGCCGTGAATCAGCAGTGTCCATTCAGGCTTGGCCACAGGCGTCTCCATGTTCGCACAGGCGGAGAGCGTCACGGCCAGCAATCCGGCGATCACGGCTTTCATCGGCAGGCTCCTCCGCAAATCGGAGAAAGCCTAACCCGCCGCCTTCAGCTGCGCCAGCGCATCGCTTAGCTTCGTGACAGCGGCTTCCGCCGCCTCGCGCCGCGTATGCTGCTCCTCGATGACTTCGGGCGGCGCCTTGGCGACGAACTGTTCGTTCGACAGCTTCTTTTCGATGCCCGCGATATCGGCCTTGTGCTTCGCCACCTCTTTCTCGAGGCGGACAAGTTCCACCTTGAGGTCGATGAGGCTGGCGATGTCGAGGCAGGCGGTGGCTTCGTCGATGACGAGGCGCACGGAGCCTTTGGGCGCTTCGCCAGCAAGCGAAATGCTTTCGAGGCGCGCGAGGCGCTCGAGCAGGCTACGATAGGTATCGACGCGCTTAGCCGTTTCGGCCGAGGCGCCGACGAGCGTCATCGGGACTTTCGCGCCCGCGGGCACGTTGAGGTCTGACCGCGCGGAACGGATCGACGTGATGAGGCGGATCACCCAATTGACCTCGGCTTCCGCCGACGTGTCTTCCAGCGAGGCGGGAAGCTCGGGCCAGGGGCGCGAGATCAGCAGACCGCGATCGGAACCCATGGACTCGAACAGGGCTTCGGTGACGTAGGGCATGAAGGGGTGCAGCATGTGCACGATGGAATCGAGCACCCACGCCGCCGTTGCGCGCGTTTCGGCCTTGGCGGCTTCGTCGCCGCCATTCAGCACCGGCTTGATGAGTTCGAGATACCAGTCGCAGAACGTGTTCCAGACGAAGCGATAGAGATCGTTCGCGGCTTCGTTGAACTTGTAGGTCTCGATGCCGCTTCCGACGAGCGCGGATGTGCGGCGCACTTCGGTGATGATCCAGCGGTTGAGCGTGTGTTGCGGCGTGGCCGGATCGAAGGCGGGGTCGAATTTCGCACCATTGATTTCGGCGAAGCGAGCGGCGTTCCACAGCTTGGTCGAGAAGTTGCGGTAGCCCTCGACCGTCTTCATCGCGAGCTTGATGTCGCGGCCCTGCGTGGCAAGGGCGGCCAGCGTGAAGCGCAGCGCATCCGTGCCATAGCTGGCGATGCCATCGGGATATTGACCGCGCGTCTCGCGCTCGATGCGCTGCGCGTCCTTCGGGTTCATCAGGCCCGTGGTACGCTTGGCGACCAGCGTTTCGAGATCGACGCCATCGATGATGTCGAGCGGGTCCATGGTGTTGCCCTTGGACTTCGACATCTTCTGGCCCTTCTCGTCGCGGACCAGCGCGTGGATGTAGACATCCTTGAACGGGACTTCGCCCATGAAGTGGATGCCCTGCATCATCATGCGGGCAACCCAGAAGAAGATGATGTCGAACGCCGTGACCAGCACCGCGCCCGGATAGAATTCCTTCAGCGCGGAATCCTGCTCGCCGGGCCAGCCCATGGTGGAGAACGGCCAGAGCGCGGAGGAGAACCAAGTGTCGAGGACGTCGTCGTCACGATAGATTCCCAATCCATACGGCGGCCCACGGTACTCTTCATGAGCATCAAGCGCCTGACGATTTTCCAAAATCGCCACTTCGATGGAAGCCGGATCGATTTTGCTGCCGACCCCAGTTGTCCCATCGGGCATTTTCCATGGGCGCGAGAGCGCATGTCGCGCGAAGCGCTCTTGAAGCTCGCGTACAGCGGCAGATTCATCGTGAGCCACAATGATCTGGAGTTCGCTGTGGTCATCAAAATCACGAGCGTACCACGCCGGAATCCGGTGCCCCCACCAGAGCTGGCGGCTAACGCACCACGGCTCGATGTTGCGCATCCATTCGTAGTATGTCCTGTCCCAGTTACTTGGCACGAACTTGGTCTTGCCGGTCTCCACCGCTTCGATGGCGGGCTTCGCCAGCGTGACGGCGTCCACATACCACTGGTCGGTGAGATACGGCTCGATGACGACGCCGGAGCGATCGCCGAAGGGCTGCTGGATCGTCTTGTCCTCGATCGTCACGAGGCAGCCTTCCGCCTCGATGTCGGCCACGACCATCTTGCGCGCGACGAAGCGCTCATTGCCGCGATACTTTTCCGGCACGTTGTCGTTCAGGTGCGCCGTGTCGGTGAAGATGTTGATCATCTCCAGCCCGTGGCGCTTGCCGACCATGTAGTCGTTGAAGTCGTGCGCCGGCGTGATCTTCACCGCGCCCGAGCCCTGCTCCGGGTCGGCATAGTCATCGGCCACGATCGGGATCAGCCGCCCCGTGATCGGCAGCTTGACCATCTTCCCGATCAGCGACTTGTAACGCTCGTCATTCGGATTCACCGCCACGGCGGTATCGCCCAGCATCGTTTCCGGGCGCGTGGTGGCGACAACGATGTAGTCGCGCTCCTCGAACACGACCGGCTTGCCCAACTCGTCGACCTGCGTCGGGAACTGATACGTCACGCCATCGGCGAGCGGATATTTGAAGTGCCAGAAATGGCCCTTCACTTCGCGCGTCTCGACTTCGAGGTCGGAGATGGCTGTCTGGAAGTGCGGGTCCCAGTTCACGAGGCGCTTGTCGCGATAGATCAGGCCCTGCGCGTGCAGCTCGACGAACACTTTCGTCACGGCTTCACTGAGGCCGGCATCCATCGTGAACCGCTCGCGGCTCCAGTCGCAGCTCGCGCCGAGGCGTTTCAGCTGGTTGGTGATCGTGCCGCCTGATTGTTCTTTCCAGGTCCAGACACGCTCGAGGAATTTCTCGCGGCCGAGATCGCGGCGACCGACATTGCCTTCCTGCGCCAGCTGCCGCTCGACCACCATCTGGGTCGCGATGCCGGCATGGTCCGTACCCGGCTGCCACAGCGTGCGGTAGCCCTTCATCCGGTGATAGCGGATCAGGATGTCCTGCAGCGTGTTGTTGAGCGCATGGCCCATGTGCAGAACGCCGGTGACGTTCGGCGGGGGGATTACGATCGCATACGGCTTGCCGTCGCCGGACGGCTTGAAAGCCCCCGACTTTTCCCAGCGGTCATACAGGCGCGGCTCTGCCGCCTTGTGGTCGAAACGATCGTCAATCATGGGGTTCCGATATCGCGCGGCGGCGGAATTGTCATCTGCCCAGCCCCAAAACACAAAGGGCGCGCCTTGCGGCGCGCCCCGTGCTTGAAACTCTTTCCGTCAGTCTGAAGTCCGTGGGTTTCGCCCCTGGCGGCGACCTGTCGCGGCAGGCCCTAGCGGGCCATGCGGCGGATCCGGTCGATCTCCTTGGCGACTTCGGCTTCGACGATCTGCGAAAGGTTGGTGTCGAGCCATTCCTTTAGCATCGGCTTGAGAAGCTCGCGCACGACGTCATCCAGCGTGGCGCCGGACGAGACCTGCATGGAGCCCA
>JAVBYB010000442.1 GCA_030824255.1 bacterium | reverse complement strand
GCCGTCTCATTCGCGGCGTCCAGAACAAGCCGTCGCCGGAGTGGATGCAGAAACGCCTCAAGGCGATCGGCATCAATCCGAAGAGCATGCTGGTGGACGTCACCAACTACATCTCGATCGACCGCTGCCGTCCGCTGCACGTCTATGACGCCGCAAAGCTGAACGGGAACATCGTCGCCCGCCTCGGCACGGCGGACGACTCGTTCGCGGCGCTCGACGGCAAGATCTATTCCAACCTCACCGAGATGTGCGTCATCGCCGACGACACCGGCGCCATCGGTCTCGGCGGCGTGATGGGCGGCGAGACGACCGGCTGCTCGATCGAAACGGTCGATGTCTTTATCGAGAGCGCCTATTTCGACGCCAACCGCACGGCCCGCACGGGCCGCGCAACCGGCATCATTTCCGACGCCCGCTTCCGCAATGAACGCGGCATCGATCCGCACTCCTGCGTCGACGGCATCGAACTCGCCACCAAACTGATCCTCGAAACCTGCGGCGGCGAAGCTTCCGAAGTCATCGTCGCCGGCAAGGCGCCGGACGGTCCGGCTCCCGTCGCCTTCCGCCCCCGCGACATGAAGCGTCTCACCGGCCTCGACATGCCGGCCAAGCGCATGGAGCAGATCCTGCGCGCGCTTGGCTTCGAGCCTGTCGTTCCGCCCAAGGCGCAGCACGACAACGACACCATCTGGGCCGTCAAAGTCCCTTCCTGGCGCCCAGACGTGGAAGGCTCCGCCGACATCGTCGAGGAACTCATCCGCATCGAAGGCTACGACAAGCTGCCCGACGAAAAACTCCCGGCGCCCGCAACGCTCGGCGTTGTCGTCACGCCGATGCAGAACCGCGTCCGCACCGCTCGCCGAGTCCTCGCCGCGCGCGGCTTCCTCGAGACGGTCACCTGGTCCTTCATGCACCATGAAGAGGCCGCTCTGATGATCGGCGGCGCCAACAATCTTCAGGACGCGCTGACCATCGACAATCCCATCGCGTCCGATCTCGACTACATGCGCCCGTCCATGCTCGCGAACCTTGCCCAGGGCGCCCAGCGCAATGCCGACCATGGCGCCGACGACGTCCGCCTGTTCGAAGCTGGCCCCGTCTATCCGGGCGACAAGCCAACCGACCAGCGCATGCACGTCGCTGCCGTGGTGAAAGCCGCCAAGGCCCGCGACTGGCAGGGCGCGCCTGCCCCCTACACCGCCTTCTCCGCCAAGGCCGATCTCTTCGCCCTGCTCCAGTCGCTGGATCAGTCACCTGAAAAATTCCAGATCGGCCCCGTCGATGCCCCCTACTGGCACCCCGGCCGCTCCGGCACGCTTCGCCTGGGTCCCAAGCAGGTGATCGCTACTTTCGGCGAGCTCCACCCCGCCTTCCTGAAGGCGCTGCGCGTCGACGGCCCCGTCATCGCGATCGAACTTGCGCTCGACGCCCTGCCGCAGACCAAGGCGAAGCCCACAAAGACGCGCGCAGTCCTGGACAAGGCCGACCAGACGCCGATCCGTCGCGACTTCGCTTTCGTGGTGGACGAGAAGGTTGCCGCCGGCGACATCACCCGCACGGCCCTCAAGGCTGACCCCAAGCTGATCACCGCCGCCCGCATCTTCGACGTCTATCGCGGCGCGGGTATCGGCGATGGCAAGAAGTCGGTCGCGGTCGAGGTCACGCTTCAGCCGCGCGGACAGGCCATGAAGGACGAGGAGATCGACGCGGTCTCCCAGGCCATCGTGAAGGCGGTCGCGAAAGCGACGGGCGCCACCCTCCGGGGCTGAGAGGCCCGGCGCCCGCGCGCTGTATTCCTTGCGACATGCATGGCGTTGCTGGCCAAGGCTCCCGAGCAGGGAACCGGGGTTCCCGCCTCTGCGTTGGGTCTTTTGCATCACGCAAACCCGGAAAGGCAGAGCCATGCCCGCGCGCGCATACTGGAAAGGCTATCTGCGCCTCTCCCTCGTCACGATCGGCATCGAGCTCTACACCGCCGTGAACAGCGGCAAGGAGACAGCTCTCCACCAGATCCACAAATCCTCCGGCAAGCGGATCCGCTACGAAAAGGTCGCCCCCGGCATTGGCGCGGTGAAGGCGAAGGACATCGTGAAGGGCGTCGAGGTCGACAAGGACGAATACGTGGTCCTTGACCCCGAGGAACTCGACGAGATCAAACTCGAAAGCCGCCGCACGATCGACCTCGTGCAGTTCGTCGACCATGACGAAATCGACCCCCGCTATTACGAACGCCCCTATTACGTGACCCCCGCCGGTGATGAAGTCGCCGCCGAGGGCTTCGCCGTCATCCGCGAAGCGCTGCGTGGCGGCAAGAAGATCGGCCTCGGCCAGATGGCCACGCGCGGCCGCGACCAGATCTGCGCCGTCCGCGCATGCGGCGATGGCCTGCTGCTCGAAACCCTGCGCTACGCCACCGAGGTGAAAGACAGCGACACGATATTCGACACCATCCCGAACGTGAAGCCCGACAGGGAAATGCTCACGCTTGCCAACGAACTCATCAAGAAGAAGACGCACAAGTTCGACCCCGACAAGTTCAAGTCGCACTATGCCGCCGCGCTTCGGGCGCTGATCAACGAGAAGAAGAAGACCGGCGAAGTCTCTCACGCGAGCGATGAGGAGCTCGGCGTCAAAGGCCAGGGCAACGTCATCGACCTCATGGCCGCCCTGCGCGCCAGCGTGAAAGGCAAGGCCGCCGCCAAGGCCGGCAAAGGCCCGACGCGGAAGAAGACCGCAACCCGAAAAACACCCACCGCCCGGAAGAGCGCAAAGAAGGCCCCGCCGAAGAGGAAAGCGAGCTAGATGGCCGATGGCCTTTCCAGATACCGCTCCATGCGCGACTTCAAGTCGACGCCGGAGCCGCGCGGCAAGGCGAAGAAATCGAAGAGCGGCCGCCTCTTCATCATCCAGAAGCACGACGCCACGCGCCTGCATTATGATTTCCGCCTCGAACTCGATGGCGTTCTCCTGTCATGGGCCGTCACGCGCGGCCCGAGCCTCAATCCCGCCGACAAACGCCTCGCCGTTCAGACGGAAGATCACCCGATCGAGTATGGCGGTTTCGAAGGCGTCATCCCCGATGGCTATGGCGCTGGCACGGTCATGCTGTGGGATCGCGGCGAATGGCTGCCGCAGGGCGACCCGCACGAAGGACTGAAAAAGGGCGAACTGAAATTCGCCCTCTACGGAGAGCGTCTCAAGGGCGGCTTCGTTCTCGTTCGCCTGAAGCCAAAGCCCGGCGAGACATCAAAACGCGACAACTGGCTGCTCATCAAGGAGCGCGACGACTGGGCGAAGTACGATCTCATCGCAACCGAGGAATGGACCACGAGCATCAAGACAAAACGCTCACTCGCAGGGATCGAGACACAGGGAGACGCCTACCAGCGCGACAAGATGTATTCCCCAGACGCCACGACCAGAAAAGCGGCAAAGCCCGCACGCAAATCCACGCCCAAGGCCGCGAAGACGGGAGCTGCGAAGACATCCCCCGCAAAAAAGCCGCCGCCACATCGCGGCCCGCGCGTCCCTCCGCGCTTCGTCGCGCCCCAGCTCGCCCAGCTCGCAGACAAGCCGCCCGAGGGTGATGGCTGGCTGCACGAGATCAAGCTCGACGGCTATCGGATCATCGCCGTCGTCAAGAACGGCAACGCCACGCTGTGGACGCGCAACGAGAAGAACTGGACGCACAAATACATGCGCATTGCGCATGCCGTGGAAGAGATCGGCCTCGTCAACGGCGTCTTCGATGGTGAGCTTGTGGCGCTGGATGAAAATGGCGCCGCCGCCTTCTCGCAGATGCAGGCCGCCGCCGAGAACAGCGCCATACGCCTCGAATTCCACCTCTTCGACCTCCTCAACCATGAAGGCGCAGACCTGTCGGATCTGCCGCTGAGCGAACGCAAGGCGCGCCTTCGCTCCCTGCTGATCGATCCGCCCGAAGGCATCCGCTTCAGCGATCATATCCGGCAGGAGGGCGACCAGGTTCTTGCTTCAGCCTGCAGCCTCAAGCTCGAAGGCGTCATCTCCAAGCGCGCCGATGCGCCTTACACGTCGGGCCGCTCTGGCGCGTGGATCAAGTCGAAATGCATCGGCAATGATGAGTTCGTCATTGCCGGCTTCCGCCGGTCAGACAAACGCGGCCGCCCGTTCTCGTCTCTGATCCTCGGCGAATACGCCGGCGGCAAGCTGATCTATCGCGGCCGCGTCGGCACGGGCTTCGACGATGAGACGTTCGCGAGGCTCAAGACGAAATTCGCCGGCCGCATCCGCAAGGCCAGCCCCTTGGATGATGAGCCCGCAGAGGCGCATCAGGGCGCCGTATGGCTGAAGCCGGATCTCGTCGCCCAGATCGCCTATCTCGAACAGACGCCCGATGGTTATCTGCGTCACCCGAGCTATCTGGGCCTGAGGGAAGACAAACCCGCCGAGGATGTGAACGTGGCCGCCCGCAAACCAGCCCGCGCGTCGAAATCCGCACCCCCATCTGCCGGCAACGACGCCCCGCTCGGCGTCCGCCTCACCTCGCCGGACAAGGTGCTGTGGGAGGAGCCCGGCCTCACCAAGCTGGACCTTGCCGAATACTACGCGGCATTTGCAGACTACATCCTGCCCTCTCTCCAGGACCGCCCGCTGTCGATCGTGCGCTGCCCGGACGGCGCATCGGCTGAATGCTTCTTCCAGAAGCACCACAACCCCTCGACGCCTGAAGATATTGAAACGGTCGGCATCCGTGAGAAGGATGGGAAGACAGGCCAGTATCTCGTCATCCGCACAAAGAAGGCGCTGGTCTCGGCTGCACAGGTCGGCGCGCTGGAGCTGCATGTCTGGGGCGCGCGCGCCGATGCAATCGAGAAACCCGAACGCCTGGTCTTCGATCTGGACCCGGACGAAGACCTCGATTTTTCCGTGGTGCGCGCAGCCGCGCTGGAAGTCCGCGACGTGCTCGACGCTCTCGGCCTCGCCAGCTTCCCGCTGCTCACCGGCGGCAAGGGCATCCACGTCATCGCGCCGATTTCGCGCCGCAATTCGTGGGACGAGGTGAAGACCTTCTGCCACGGCGTCGCCGACAAGCTCGCAGCCTCCGCGCCCGATCGCTATGTTGCGAACATGTCGAAGAAGAAGCGGCGCGGCCGCATCTTCATCGACTACCTGCGCAATGAACGCGGCTCCACGGCCATCGCGCCCTTCTCGCCCCGCGCAAAGCCCGCCGCCACTGTGGCGACCCCTGTCAGCTGGTCAGAGCTTCCGCGCATCCAGTCGGCAGGCGCCTTCACGATGCAGACCATCGGCAAGCGCCTGAAGGCGCAGAAAGCTGATCCCTGGAAAGGCTACGCCGCCGCAGGCCGGCAGGCCATTACGGCGGCGCGCCTGAAAGCCGTCACAAGCTAAGCCGTCACAAGCTAAGCGTCACCGGCCTGGCTCTAGTTGTCCCGCAGCTCCGATTTCACCTTCTCCGCCAGCTGGCGCAGCGTGAAAGGTTTCGGCAGGAAGGTGATGCCGCGATCATCCTCCAGCGTCTTGGCGAGATCGCGCTCGGCATAGCCCGAGATGAACATGACGCGCGTATTCTGCAGCCACGGCCGCGCTTCCTTGAGCAGCGCCGGACCATCCATGCCCGGCATCACCACGTCGGAGATCAGCAGGTCGATTGTGCCCGCCTGCCCCTTGATGATCTCGAGCGCCATCTCGCCATCGCTGGCCTCGATGACGGAATAGCCGCACGACTGCAGCAGCTGGGCTGCAATGCCGCGCACCCCGTCCTCGTCCTCGACCAGCAGGATGCTGCCGCGTCCCGAAAGATCGCCGCTGTTCGACGCAGACGCCTTGGGCGCCGGCGCGTTCTCGAGAACCGAAGGCTCGTGCGCTTCCTCGATCGGCCCGGTCCAGGCCGGCAGGAAGATCTTGAACGTCGTGCCACGACCGACCTTGGAGACCGGATAGATGAAGCCGCCGAGCTGCTTGACGATGCCATAGACCGTTGCGAGGCCAAGGCCCGTGCCCTTGCCTTCCGCCTTGGTGGTGAAGAACGGCTCGAAGATTTTCTCCAGCACGTCGGGCGGAATGCCGCCGCCATCGTCAACCACTTCGATCAGCGCATAGTCGCCATCGGTCACGTGCGTGAAGCCATCCTTGCGCGCCGCCGCCGCATCCGACCTTGACGTGCGGATCAGCAGGCGGCCGCCGCCGCTCTTGTCGATCATGGCGTCGCGCGCATTGGTGCAGAGGTTGGTGACCACCGTCTCCAGCTGCCCCTTGTCCGCGCGAATACGCGGCAGGTCGCGGCCATGCACGATGTCCAGCTTGATGCGCTCGTCGATGATGTCGCGCAGCAGGGTGTAATAGTCCGACAGCGCATCCGTCACGTCGAACACTTCGGGGCGGAACACCTGCTGGCGCGTGAAGGCCAGCATGGTGCGGATCAGCTGCGCGCCGCGCGCGGCGAACTCGTTGATCGACTTCAGCTCGAAGAAGGTCGGATCGCCCGGAGGGTGCCGGATTTCGAGCTTGTTCACGTTGAGGATGATGCCGGCCAGCATGTTGTTGAACTCGTGCGCCAGCCCGCCCGCCATGTTGCCCAGCGCCTGCAGCTTTTCGCCCTGCGCCAGACGCTTCTCGAGTTCACGCTTCTCGGTCGTGTCGATGACGTAGGCGGCGGCGGGGCGTCCCTGCCGGTCCAGCGTCACGAACACGTCGGCCGAGCGGTCCTTGGTGCCCGCCAGCTTGAAGGTGCGCGCGCCATCCAGCGCCTTGGTCAGTTCCTCGGCCAGCGCGGCCGTGCCCTGGTCGGCGACGAACAGGTCGGCAAAGCGTGCGCCCGGCTGCGCGCGTCCGCCGGTCATCTCGATGAGCGACCGGTTGGCGTCCAGCATGACTGCAGTCTCGACGCCCTCGCCATCAAGGCGGACGACGCCGAATGGCGCATCGGCGAACATCGTGTCATCCGCACGGCCCGCTGCTGACATCTCTGGCGCGGAGCCAGAAACCGCCACCGGCGCCCGCCGCACGGTCTGTTCGCTCGCGCTCGCCACATAGACGATCGAACGGGTCAGCGCATCGGCGCCCTTGCCCGACCAGATCGTGATCAGCGTCGCCGAGCTCTCGACGCCATCGCGGGCGCGCAACACGACTTCGGCGCGCTGGCTCGACTGGCCGCGCACTTCACGCTTCATCAGCTTGAGGCCTTCGGGCCGCATGATGTCTTCAAGGCGCAGCGCGTGCTCGCCGTCAGGCAGGCCCAGCATCTGGCGAAGCGTCTGGTTGATATAGACGACGCGGCCGTCGCGGCGCGCCGAGAAGAAGCCGACTGGCGCATCTTCCACGTAGAGCGCGCGCGGATCGACCGAGCCGCTCGCCACCGAGGAAGACGACGCCTCGATCTTGCGCAGGCGCCAGAGCGCGCGCGTTGCACCCAGCGGCGCCACGCTCGCCTCGAACTGGGTCGGCGTCAGGCTGTCGCCGAACAGCAGCGCCGGCAGGAGTTCCGTGCGCGCCAGGCCCGCCTTCGCCGCCTTGGACAGGCGATAGATCGGCGCCGCCATGCCGGGGTTCGCCGAGAACAGGCGGTCCACCGAGGGAGCATGTGCGCTGTCGCCGACTTCATGCGCCAGCTGCGAAAGTTCCAGAT
>JAVBYB010000443.1 GCA_030824255.1 bacterium | reverse complement strand
GATCGACGGCGACATGGACGAGCGCGGCGCCTTGCGCGGCGCGACAGCGTTGGCGGCGGGCTTGCCGTCGATCACGGGCGCCAGCGAGAAATCCGTCAGCTGGTTGTTCAGCCAGAAGCCGCCCGCCATGCGATGCGCGCCGTACTCGGATTCGATGGTCGCTGTCAGCGAGACCGCATTGCCTTCATGGTCCACAACAGAAAGGTGCGTTGTGCCATGCTCCTGCATCGCCTCGCTGCCCCAGCGGTCACGGAGTGCGTCGCCGGCAGGCGTTCCGACGGGAATGGCTGACGGGCCTTTGGCGAGGTCGATCAGCTTGGCGCGGGCATCAAGATAGCCCGGCGCAACAAGTTCCTTTGTCGGCGCCTGCACAAAGCGATCATCCGCCATGTAGTGGTCACGATCGACATAGGAAAGCCTGCTCGCCCAGATGTAGGCCGCCCAATCCTGTGCGTTGTGTGGTCCATCCGGCGCCGGCCGCGCGCGCTCATAAAGGCTAAGGATCGACAGCATGGCATTCGCCGAGCTGGGCGATGGCATCGTGCAGACGCGATACATACGGAAAGCTGCGCACAACGGATCCAGCCTGCGTGGCGTGTAGGCCTGCAGGTCCGCCGTTGTCAGACTGCCCGCGCGTGGCTCGCGCTGCGCGGCCGCGACAATGGCTTCCGCGATCGGGCCATGGGTCAGCGCCCGCGGGCCGCCCGCTGCGATGGCGCGCAGCGTACGCGCGTATTCCGGGTTCTTCAGAACATGGCCCTGCGGCCAAGGCGCGCCTGATGCATCGAGATAGATAGCACGTGCTTGCGGGTCGGCTGCGATCTGTGCGCGATAGGTCGACAGGCTGCGGCTGAGGCGAGGACCAACAAGAAAGCCCTCCTCCGCCAGCCTGATTGCAGGTTCGAACACCGTCGCCCAGGGCAGGCGGCCGTGCTGCTCATGCGCCAGCTTCAGCATCGCGATCAGGCCCGGCGTTCCGATCGACTTGCCGCTTGCCTGCGCGAGGTCGAAGGGCAGGGGCTGTCCATCAACCAGGAACATGTCCGGTGTTGCGCCCGCCGGCGCCCACTCCCGTCCGTCATAGGCGTCGATGGCTTCGTCGCTGCCGCGATAGTGGATCAGAAAGCCGCCGCCGCCCACGCCGGAGGATTCCGGCTCCACCAGCCCGAGCGTGACCTCAACGGCGATCGCTGCATCGATTGCGCTCCCGCCCGCGCGCAGCATTGCCAGTCCGGCTTCGACTGCGAGCGGATCTGCAGCGGTCACCATCGCTTCGCCCTTGCCGCCGCTCGCCTGTTCAGGCGCGCCCGAGCACGCGGCGAGCATGGCTAGCGCAACAACCGCGAATGCGGAGAATCTCACATGGTGAAGCAAGGGGGTCCCCGCGTGGCAGCCTGTTCAGGTATCGGAACAAGCCGCCATTCGCGGGCAGATGGCAAGACCCGGGGGCGTCAGCCGCCCCGCTGGTCTACAGGCGCCAGTTCAGCGACAGGCCAAGCGTCGAATACTCGAACACGTCCTTGGTCCGCATCATGTCCGTGCCTGTCGGATCGATGATCACGAACGGGTTGTTCGCCGGCGCTGTGCCGCGGCCCACAGCCACGGGATAGTCACCCTCGTCGAGCGACGTCCAGAGATATTCCAGACCGACGGTCCAGCCCGAGCCGATCAGCCACACATCGCCCAGCTGGTATTCGTAGCCGACGCCGAGTTGATAGCCGTCGATCTCGCTGTCGCCTGAAGGCGTGAACGTGTTGACCGTGTTGGTCGTCGTGAAAGACTGATCCATGTCGCCCCAGGCCCATCCGGCGGCCGCATACATCAGGCCGCGATCGTTGGCGTAGCCGGCGCGGAGGCGGGCGGAGGTGAGGGTGCGGAGGTCGCGGGTGAAGGTGTAGGAGGCGGCGGGGGTGGCGGAGAAGGCGGTGACATCATCGCCGATGTTCACGGCGGTTTCCTCGATCAGCGCGCCGACAACCCAGTTGCCGAACTGCAGATCATAACCAACGCGCAATGAGTAGTTGATGTCGCCATCGCCCTTGCGGCAACCCACGGCGATCGTGGCGCCGATGGCGCCGCCGTTACAGAAGCCCGGCGCAAAGGCGTTGGCGCCCGTGCTGGTGAGCACCGTGTCGTCGAACACGCCATCGCGGTCCGTATCGAACACGACGGTTTCGTCGTCCGCCTTGAACGAGTGGCCAAGGTGTCCGCCAACATAAAGACCGGTCCAGTCCGCGTCCTGCGCGAAGGCGGCAGGCGTCAGGGCGGCGGTGAAGATGGCGGCAGCGAGCAGCGTACGCTTCATCGGGGAATCTCCGTTTGAACCCCACGCATAGCAGCTCAACGTAAATGAACCCGCCTATGCCGCGCGCCCGTCCGTGCACAGATGATTGCCAAAAGGAAAACGGCGGCCCCTGGAAGGAGCCGCCGTTGCCATTTTCTTAATCCGCGTAAAGCGATCAGCTCGCCTGCGGTTCCGGTTCCGCGCCGCCAAAGCCCTCATCGGATTTCGGCTTCTTCTTGATGACCGGAACGGCCGAGGTCGGGCCGACAGGCGTATCGTCCGGGCGATCCGGGCGGTTGCCCTTGAACAGCTCGGAGACTTCGTCGCCCGACAGCGTTTCGTATTCCATCAGCGCCGCAGCCAGCTGGTCCAGCAGGTGGCGATTGTCGGTGAGGACCTGACGCGCGCGCTTCTCGCCATCGGTGACGATGCGGCGGACTTCCTGGTCGATCAGTTTCGCCGTTTCGCCCGACACGTTCTGGCGCTGCGTCACGGAGTGACCGAGGAACACTTCCTGCTCGTTCGGCGAATAGCGCAGCGGGCCGAGGATGTCGCTCATGCCCCATTCGGTCACCATGCTGCGCGCGATGTTGGTCGCCTGCATGATGTCGTTGGATGCGCCCGTGTTGAGGTGTTCTTCGCCATAGACCAGCTGCTCGGCGACGCGGCCGCCGAACGCCATGGCGATCTTCGCCTCGGCCCAGATCTTGGTGTAGCTCAGCCGGTCCGCATCCGGCAGCGACCATGTCACGCCCAGCGCACGGCCGCGCGGGATGATGGTCACCTTGTGGAGCGGATCGTTGCCGGCGACGAGGATGTTGACGATGGCGTGGCCCGCTTCGTGGACGGCCGTCGCTTCCTTTTCCTTCTGCGTCATCACCATGGACTTCCTTTCGGGGCCCATCATGACCTTGTCCTTGGCTTCCTCGAATTCGCGCATGCCTACCGAACGCTTGCCACGGCGGGCAGCGAGCAGGGCGGCTTCGTTGACGAGGTTGGCGAGGTCCGCGCCCGAGAAGCCCGGCGTGCCACGCGCGATGGTGCGCGGCTCGACGTCCTTGGACAGCGGCACATTGCGCATGTGAACCTTGAGGATCTTCTCGCGGCCAACGATGTCGGGATTGCCGACAGTCACCTGACGGTCGAAACGGCCCGGACGCAGCAGCGCAGGGTCAAGCACGTCAGGGCGGTTAGTCGCCGCGATGATGATGATGCCCTCGTTGGCCTCGAAGCCGTCCATCTCGACCAGCAGCTGGTTGAGCGTCTGTTCGCGTTCGTCGTTGCCGCCGCCGAGGCCCGCGCCACGATGGCGGCCCACAGCGTCGATCTCGTCGATGAAGATGATGCAAGGCGCATTCTTCTTGGCCTGCTCGAACATGTCGCGCACGCGGCTCGCGCCGACGCCCACGAACATCTCGACGAAGTCGGAGCCCGAGATGGTGAAGAACGGCACGTTGGCTTCGCCCGCGACGGCGCGCGCGATAAGCGTTTTACCCGTGCCCGGCGGGCCGACCAGCAGCGCACCCTTCGGAATCTTGCCGCCGAGGCGCTGGAACTTGGAGGGGTCTTTCAGGAAGTCGACGATCTCTTCGAGTTCTTCCTTGGCCTCGTCCACGCCCGCGACGTCATCAAACGTCACGCGGCCATGCTTCTCGGTCAGCAGGCGCGCCTTGGACTTGCCGAAGCTCATCGCTCGTCCGCCGCCGCCCTGCATCTGGCGCATCAGGAAGAACCAGAGGCCGACAATGAAGAGGAGGGGCAGAGCCGAAATGATATAGCCGAGGATGGTGCCGCCGCTTTCGGCGTCTTCCACCTTCACGTTGACGCCCTTGCCCTGCAGCTTGCTGGCAAAGTCGAGTTCCATTTCGCGGAACACGGCGACCTGGCGCTGGCCGTCGATGACGGTCGAGACCTTGTTGCCTTTGATGGTCGCTTCCTTGACCCGTCCGGCGTCCACCTGTTGCTGGAACTCGGAATAGGTAATCTCAGTCGCGCCTGACGTGCCCGAGGAGGTGGTCATCACCGTCACAAGGGCTATGAGCAGGAACAAGACGACGCCGAGAAGCGCCATGTTGCGCATATTCATTCGCGCAGCCTTTCTTTGGGATACAACCCGGGAAGATAGGTGAGACCATGGCGGAAAACGAGTGCTGATCCGTTAAGCCGCTGTCACTTTCCTGCGTATTTTCGCTTTTTTGACTGGGCTTTTCGCCTCAGACAGTCAGCGACGTCAGGTCGGGCGCATGCAGCAGGGCGCCGGCCCGCCCAAAATCGGAGGCTTTGGGCGGCATTTGGCCCCGTCGCGGCGGGGCCTGGGAGAAGCTCAGGAAAGCCTTCTTCCGGATACGGATTTTCGCCCCCCCCAGGGTCACCCCACGCTCCAGCAGGGGATCGCTCGCTGCGATCCGGGCCAGCAGGCGGTCCAGCGCATCGCGGCGCGGCGGGTGTGGGGCGGCGCCCGCGCCCATCACCATGGCCTCGACAAAGCGAAGCCATGCCTCATCGCCCACCAGGTCGCGCGCTTCCAGGGGGATGTCCGCGCCGTCTGCGTCATGGCGCAGACGGCGGATCAGCGTGCTGGCTTCCTCCGCCACGGCGGCGCGCATGGCGAGCAGGCGGTTCATCACGCGCACTGTCTTGTCGATGGTCTTCGCGTCCATCCGCTTCAGCAGGCGTCGCATTCGCACGCGTTCGAATCGCAGAAGCGCGTTGGACGGGTCCTCGATCCAGCCGACATTCCGCGCGCGCAGTTCATCCCGCAGCTCTTCCCGGCCGAAGGCGAGCAGGGGGCGGAACAGGACGAGGCCACGCCCTTCCGGCCAGACCGGAGAGACGCTTTCGGGCAGCAGACCGGCAAGGCCATGCCAGCCCGATCCCTGCCGCGCGCGCATCAGGAAGGTTTCCAGCCGATCATCGCGCGTGTGGCCCAGCGCGATGTGGCGATGGTCGAAACGGGCGGCCCATTCGGCGAGCAGGGCGTGACGCGCGTGCCGCGCCTCATCCTGGCCGACCTGTGGGCTGGTCTCTTCATCACGCCGGCGCCGCCAATGCAGCACATGATGCTCGACCGCCAGCGTTTCGCAGGCGCGGGCGACAAACCGCAACTCGTCCTTCGCTTCCGCCCTCAGGCCGTGATCGACGCTGACAGCGGCGATGCGCACGCCGGTTTTCTCGCGGAAGTCCGCGGCCAGCAGCAGCAGCGCCATCGAGTCAGAGCCGCCGGAAACAGCGACGGCAAAATTGCCGGGGGTCTTGTTGAAACAGGCAAAGGCCGCCATCGCCCGCGCGGTGAGCGCGGAAGGCGCAGCAGCCCTATTTCTTGCCGAGGATGTCACGCTCGTAGATGTCGACCAGCTGCCGCCAGATGTCGAGCGTGTCCTCGAGATTGTCGGCCGTGACGCCAGCGTCGAGGTTAATGTCCATCAGCATCTTCACCTGCGTCGCATCATAGACGATGCGGGCATAGCGCCAGCGGGCGTTGAAGGCATTGGCGACGTCCGGCGTCAGCGTAGCCGGCCGCGCGGTCTGGGTCAGGAACTGCACCGAGTTGCAGAACTGTCCGCCTTCGCATTCGTAGAACTGGAGGCTGTATTCGGACGTCGTGGTGAAACGCCCGGCAATCACCGGATCGCCCTTGGCGTCTGCGCGCAGCTCCACGCGATATCCGGTGCGCTCCATGAAGCGCGCGATACCGGCAGGGTCGGACGCATCGAACATGCCGCCGCGTACGCGTTCGGCGGATGGCGGCTGGGCCAGGGCTGGCGCAGCGAAGCACGCCACGCCGGCGGCAAGGACAAGGGCTGAGGGAAGGCGGCGGATCAGGCGCAAGTCTGTCTTCCCCGACTCAAGGCATGGAGACTGAAGGAGTGGATACGCAATACCTCCCCGACAGGTCTTGCGGAATCGTTGTCATGCAGATTGCCGCGCCAAAAGCGCGTCAGGAGCACTTGGCGTATTGCCGCTCCTGCACGGCCATCTGCTTGGCCACGGCCGAAGCCTTTGGGAACTGCTTGGTCATCAGGTCCAGCGTGCGGCAGGCTTCCGTCTTCTTGTCCATCAGCCGCATCGAGCGTGCGAGCTTCACCAGCCCGGTCGGCGCATTGCCGGAGCCAGGATGATCCTTGATCAGCTTGCCATAGGCGGCGGCGGCGTCGACGTAATTGTCCTGATAGAGCAGGGATTCGCCGAGGTAATACTGTGCATCCGCGGCCTTCTTGCCTTTCGGATACTTCGTCAGGTAGGCGCCGAAGGCTTCCTGCGCGCCCACGAAATTGCCGCCGATCAGCATGGCGTGGGATTCGGTGAACAGGCCCTCTTCGTCCTGCGGCAGGGCCGACAGCTGGACCGCCGGCGCCGCCGGAGCGGGCGCTGCTGCGATGGCGCGCGGGGCGCCTGGCGGAGATGAGGTGAGGGAGGCGCCATCGCCCGGCGCGCCACCGGCGCCGATCATGTCTTCAAGCGTCTCGACACGATCCTTCAGTGTCTGGATTTCAGTTTCGGCGGCGCGGCGGCCTGCATCAGCCTGTTCGGCGATGCGGCGAGCGTCGCCAAGCTGTGCGCCGAGCGTTTCGGTCTGGTCGATCGACTTGCGGAGATCCGCCTCGAGCGCCTCAAGCCGGATGCGCAGCTGTTCCACGGCCGGGTCGGGCGCGGCGACGTAAGGCTGCGAGGAGAACACCTGGGCATGGGCGCGCGGGGCCAGCATTCCTATCGCCAGCGCAGCGCTGGCGCAGGCCAGCGTCCAGATCACGGGACGGACCCATGAAGACTGGCGGGACGCCTTTGATGTCAAGGGAATGGCGCGGGCACGGGCCAGGGTCTGGCGGTGGCTGGGGCGCTGATGGTGCATGTCAGAATTGGCCATAAAACGTGTGCGTCTCATGTCCTGAAGGCTATCCGCCGCCCGGGCCGGAAATAAGGCGGCCGGGCGGCGGACTGCTCTTCGATAGGATTAGCTGATCGCTTCCACGATCACGTTCGTGAAGCTGTTGCGGTTACGAGCCCAGGCGGCTTCGTCATGACCGGTATCCAGCGGCTTGTCCTTGCCGAACGAGATCGTCTGGATGCGGGCGTCCGCGATGCCCTGGGCGACCAGGTAGGATTTCACGGACTGGGCGCGGCGCTCGCCGAGGGCGATGTTGTAGTCGCGCGTGCCACGCTCGTCGGCGTGACCCTGGACTTCAACGCGCGTCGACGGGAACTGCTTCAGCCAGGCGATCTGGGTCGCCAGCGAGCGCTGGTCTTCCGAATCGAGGTTGTACGCGTCGTAGTCGAAGTAAACGCGGTCGGTCGCCTTGACGGCGAAATCGGCCTTGGAGCCTGCGGCCGGGCCAGCCGGCGGCGGGGTCGGGCGTGCCGGCACC
>JAVBYB010000051.1 GCA_030824255.1 bacterium | reverse complement strand
TGAGCACGGTTTCGAGCGGCACGTTGCGATAGCCGGAATAGCCGAGCGACTGGCCGAGCGTGCGATAGCCGCCGGCATTGACGACTTCGGTATAGAGCGTGTCGGCGCCGGCTATGTAGTTGTTGACGCCGATGTCGGCGAAGACGGGCTTCTCGCCGGGCGGAATCTGCGCCTGCAGGGTGGCAAGGCGCGCGTCGAAATCGGTGATGACCTGCTCGGCCTTGGTCGTGTCGCCGGTGAGCGCGCCGAGTTTGCGAATGTTGGCGCGCATGTCCGCGAACGTGGTCTCGGGATCGAAGACGATGACGGTGTAGCCGAGATGGCGTAGGAGGTTTGTCGCTGTCGAGGTGGTGTAGGCGCCTGCGAGGATGAGGTCGGGGTTGAGCTTTATCACTTCCTCGGCGAGGCCGTGATTAACGGCCAGTTTCGCGGCGATCGGCGACAGGCCGAGCGGGGCGTTGACCGGCTGTTGCGAGAGATAGGTGATACCCGCGATGCGGGCGGGATCGACGATGCGCATCAGCAGTTCGTCGGTGCAGAGGTTCATCGAGACGATGCGCTGCGGGAGCGGGCTTGCTGTGGGTTGCGCGTGGGCGGCGGTGGAGATGAGGAATGCGGCGAGAGCGGCAAGGAGCCGGAACGCGTGGATGAGGAGAGACCCCCTCCGTCTCAAGCCCGCGTCCTTCGAGACGGCCTTCGGCCTCCTCAGGATGAGGGCTTGAGCCACCTCCCCCAGTGCTGCGCACTGAGGGAGGCAAGATGCGGGGGGCTGGCGCCCGGTCATCATTAGTTCCTGACCTCGTCGCGGAAGCGCACGCCGAAGAAGACGCCCTGGGGTTGGCCGAGATAGCCGATGACTTCCTCGTACTCCTCATCGAGGAGGTTCTCGATGCGGGTGTAAACTTCAACCTGGTCGTTGACCTCCCACGACGCGCCGAGGCGGACGAGGGTGTAGGGATCGACACTGGTGCGGGAGAAGGTGGAGAAGTCGGTATCGTAGGTGTCGCCGGTGTAGGAGAGGCCGAGGTTCAGTTGCACCGGGCCGCCGAAGACGGTCCAGCGTGCGTCGAGCGAGGCCTGATCTTCAGCGCGGCGAATCTCGATGCCCGCCGGTTCGGTCGAGTCGAGCTTGGTGTACGTGCCGTAGATCGACAGGTCTTCGATCGGCGTGGCGGAGACGGTGAACTCCCAGCCCTTGCGCTCCGAGTCGCTCGTGGAGTTGAGCGGCGTTGCAACGAAGGTCGGCGGCGTGAACGAGGTGAAGATCTCGTTCTCGAGCTCCGACGAGAAGTAGGTCAGGTCGAGCACGAGATTGCCGTCGAGCAGCGTCTGTTCGACGCCGGCATCCCAGCCGAAGGCTTCCTCGGGGATGAGATCCGGATTGCCGATGAACGAGCCGGGGTTGAAACCGAACTGTTCGATGAAGGTCGGCGCGGTGACGCCCGTGCCGGCCGACGCATGGAGGCGTGTGCCGGAGTTCGGGATGGCCCAGGCGCCCGAGACGCTCCACGTTTCCGCGTTCTGGAAGGCGTCGTTATCGTCATGGCGCAGCGTTGCGGTGATATATAGCTGGCTGGCGATTTCGGCGCGGTATTGCAGGCCGATGCCGGCGAGCGAGCGGGACTCTTCGCGCGAAGACAGTGCGTCCTTGTATTCCTCTTCCTCGGCTTCTGCGAAGCCGGTGAGGAAGCTCAGAAATTCATCGGGGCCGAAGCTCCAGGTCGATTTGACGCCATAGGTCGTGCGGGTTGCATCAACGCCGCTGGGCGAGAGCGGGATCAGGAGCAGGTCCGCCGGCGGTGTCGGCAGGAAGGGGAAGTTGGTGGTGGTGGAGCGCCGACTTTCGTCGATGTGCGAGGCGGAGAAAACTGTCTCCCACGCGCCGTCGAACGGATCGAGCGTGGCGGAGGCGCCGAACAGCACCTGGTCGTGTTCGGTGGTGGAGGCGTCGTCATAGGTGCGGCCGGCAATCGGCGGATCATATGCCTGTCCGTCGAGTTCGGACTGCTTGGTGGAGTAGCGCACGACGCCGTTGACGCGCAGCATGTCCGAGATCTTCGCCCCGCCGCGCAGGTTGAGCGTGGTGATCTCGTTGCCCTCCTTGTCGCCGGGTACGCCGCCGACGCCGACAGCAGGCACGCCATTCGCCGTCTGGTCGGGCGACACGTCGTAGCCATCAGTGGTGATGTGGCTGAGCGAGAGGGTGGCGAAGGTGTCGCCATCGCCGATCCCGCCGAAGGCCTCGGCTTCGAGCGTGTCGAAGGAGCCGGCCTCGACCGAAGCGCCATAATAGTGGCCGTTGATCTCGCGGCGCGAGACGAGGTTCACGACGCCGGCGAGTGCGTTGGAGCCGTAAAGGCCGCTTTGCGGGCCGCGCAGGACTTCGATGCGCTCAACATCGCCTGCGAGGAGGGTGGAGAAGTCTGTCTCGCCCTGGTCGGGGCTGGAGATGTCGATGCCATCGAGGAGGACGAGCGTGTGGTTGGCCTCGGCGCCGCGGATGCGGGCCTGGGTCAGCGCGCCGGGAGCGCCCGCGCGGTTGATCGACACGCCGGGCACCTGACGCAGCACGTCCGAGACGTAGGTGTAGCCCTGGTCTTCGATCAGGTCGCCGGAGATCACGGTGATGCTCTGGCCGACCTTCCCGTATTCCACCGGCGTGGCCGAGCCGGTGATGACGACGGTGTCCTTCGCTTCGTCAGCGGCTGATTGTGCAAAGGCTGCGGGCGCCATGGCGATTGCGCCAAGCGCTGCGAGCGCGATGCGGGAAGAGGTGAATTGCAGTTTCATATAAAGACGTCTCCAAAAGGTTGGAGACCGCTCATCCGCATTGCGTCATCGCCGCGCGGATGCACGGTCCTAGACGTCGCCAAGCGGAAATACTTCCGTTCGCGTGGCCCATCCCCGGACCATCGAAAGACGACTGCGTCAGGCAGGTCTCCTGGCTCGCGGGTCAACGCTTGTGCGCATCGCCTTCCCGGTTGGCCCCGAAGGACTTTCCCAGTGGCAGTGATGCGCGGCTCGCCGCTTACAGTTGCGGGGGCAGCCCGGGTTTTTCATCCCGGTTCCCTTTTGATCCCCTTTCGGGGAACCTGTCGCGAGCGGATCAATACCCGGACTGGTGACCGGGGCAAGTGTCGTTAGGACACACCTCTCAGGGTTGTGGTGGACGGCCAACCCGAGATCAGGCCCATAGTGCACAGGAAACACTGGTTAAGCCGCGCTTACACACTGGCACATCGCTTGCTGATAAGGAGATGGAGCGGGGCATTCCATTGCCGCATTCGGCGGCCGGGCTATCGCTGTGGTTAAGAAAGTTCTCAGTCGTATTGCACACTCGGTCGGAGTGGACCGGAAGCGGTTTGCCGCGGGACGGATGTGCTGCGAGCGCCACCTGCTGGCGTGGACCGGGCGGGCGCGCAACCGGTATATCGGCCGCATCCTCTGCTACCACACGGTGGGGCAGGAGGAGTGGGGCACGAATGACGTCACGCCGAGCCAGCTGCGGCGGCATATCGAGCTCGCGCTTGAGGCGGGCTACCACTTCGTGCCGGCGTCCGAGCTGGCGGCGACAGGCGGCGGACCGAAAGACCTGGCAATCACATTTGACGATGGCCTGAAGAGCGTGGCGACGACAGCCGCGCCGATCATGAAGGAATACAACCTGCCGTGGACGTTCTTCCCGGTGTCGGACTGGGCGGACGACAAGGTGGAGTGGATATCGCCGCTGGTGATGAGCTGGCGCGACATCGAGGCCCTGCTGGCGGCGGGCGCGGAAATGGGCAGCCATTCTGCGACGCACCCCGACTTCGGAAAGATCGGGATGCAGCAGATGGTGGATGAGCTGGCCGGGTCGCGCGATACGTTCGCCCGAAGGCTGGGATTTGCGCCGAAGACATTCGCGATCCCGCTGGGTCAGTCGATGAACTGGAAGCCCCAGTCGATGAAGGCCGCGCAGGACGCGGGCTATGACGTGATCTATGCGCAGGCCGAACAGACGCGGCCGACCGGCACGATCCCGCGCACCTTCGTTACCAAGTTCGATGGCGACCGGATCTTCCGGTCGTTGCTGAAGGGCAAGTTTGATTACTGGGAAGAATGGGTGTGAACGACAACCGCCTGCTCATCTCGGTCATCGTGCCGACTTGCGACCGCCCCGCTCTGCTGCGCGAGGCGCTGGCGAGCATCCGCGCGATCGAGACGGACAGGCTGGCGTTCGAGATACTGGTCGGCGACAACGGGACCGTCCCGGAAACCCGCATCGTTGCCGAAACGTTCGGAGCGAGCTGGATCAAGGTGAATCGCATTGGCGCGGGGGCCGCGCGCAATGCAGCACTGAGGGCCGCGAAGGGCGAATTCATTGCCTTTCTCGACGATGACGATGTCTGGCTCAAAGACAATGTAGCGCCGCAAGTGGCGATGATGCGCAGGGATGCAAGCATCGACGCCGTGTTCGGGCAGGTGATCTCGACTGACCAGGAGCTGACGCCGCAGACCCCGCCCTGGCCCGCAAATCCGGGCATTGGCGATGGCCTTGTGCGGGCGATGCTGTCTTCGTACTATCCACAGCTGGGTGCGACCGTGGTGCGGGCGACCGCAGCAAGGGTGGTTGGGCTGTTTGACGAAACTCTATTGGGCGACCAGGACTGGGACTGGCAGCTGCGTCTCGCGCGGCGGCGCAGGGTCGGCTTCACTGCGACTCCCGGCGTGCTGTTCCGGCAGAGGCCGCCCGGTTCATTCGACAAGCTGCGGCTGACGCGCGTGGGCTTTGCGCGAAAGGTTTTCCTGCGCCATGCGCTGCCGGAATGGAAAGTGTTCGGCAATCCGGTCGGGCTGGCGAAGAGCTATTCGCAGACCCTGCGCCAGTACTTCGACTATTTCGTCGAGGCGGCTGTGAGCCGCGCGGGCAGGGGCGAACGGGCCGAGGCGCGCAGCGCGCTGGCGGGCGCGTTCAAGGTGTTCCCTGCGCGGACCGTTTTTCATGTGGTGATACGCCAGAGGCTGCGTTCGGCGGCCCTTAGGACCTTGTTGCCCAGCGGCAAGCCGCAGCTGGGGACTTTGTAGATGAGCGAGCGGATCGACGTCGCGTTTGGATTCGACGCGCGCTATGCGCCGCACGCGGCCAATGTGATGGCCTCGATCGTGCGCCACGCACCGGGGGCGAGACTGCGCTTCATCGCGCTGCAGGCGGACATGACGGCCGAGCAGAAAGCGCAGATGCAGGCCGCCGTGCCGGGGCCGGAATTCGTCTGGATCGATGTGGGCGATGACGACCTGCCGCCGTATGCGACGCGCGGGCACCTCAACCGCACCGTTCTGTTCAGGCTGGGTCTCGAGAAGATGGCGCCGGCAGACTGCAACCGCGTGCTCTACATCGACGCCGATGTGATCGTGGTGGGCGACATTCGCGAACTGTGGACGTTCGACATGGGACCACACGCGCTCGCGACTGTGACGGACTGCTATCAGGACGCCGAGAAGTTTGCCGAGACGTGGGGCCTGTCGAAGGGCGGGCGGTACTTCAACGCCGGCGTGCAGGTGATCGACCTGAAGAAAGTGCGCGCGGAAAAGCTGTTCTCGCGGGCGCTGGATTTTGTGGTCGCGAATGACTCCAAGCTGCTGCTCGGAGACCAGGACGCGTTGAACTACGTGTTCTGGAAGAATTCCGCCGTGCTGGAGCCGACCTGGAATGTGCAGCGTTTCCTGCGGCCGCGGGATGTCAGGGCGGAGACCGCGCCCGACCGGCGCTGGGGCCACGCCAAGCCGCGGCTGATCCATTATATCGGTACGGAAAAGCCGTGGATGCCCAATGTCTGGCATCCCTGGGCCTGGCTGTACTGGGAGAACCTCAAACGGACGCCGTATCTCGCACACGTGCGAAAGGCATTCGGGATGGACTTCAACCAGCTGATGCGGCTGAGGCTGCGTTGGTGGCTGAGAGCGTTCGCCCGCAGCACGACGACCCAGCCGTAACGATGGCGAAAGACATTTCGCGTTCGGTGCGGGGCAGGTCCCGCAGGGGGTGGAATGTCGCTGGCCGATTCTGCAGAGAGAAGCACGTACGCCCGGCTTGAACAGCTGGCGATGCTGGGCGCTGTCGTGCTGGCGGCGGTCTATGCGGCGATCGTGATTGCGTTTGCCTCAACCGGCTCATTCTACACGCTGGACGATCCCTTTATTCACATGGCGCTGGCCGAGAACCTGGCGCGCGGGCATTTCGGCGTGAATCTCGGCGAGGTCTCCAACCCGTCCTCGTCGATCCTGTGGCCGTGGCTGCTGGCGGCATTCGAGAAGTTCGGGCTGATGCTGTGGGCGCCATTGCTGGTGAACATTGCGTGCTTTGTCGCGACGCTGCGTGTCGTGCTGGCGTTCTGTCTGGCGCGATTGGCGCCGGAGGGGCGGGCGTGGCCGGTTCTCGCGCTGGCTGGTGCGGGGCTGCTGGCGTTCAACGTGTTCGGCGTGATCTTCACGGGGATGGAGCACAGCCTGCATGTGCTGCTGACCATGATCGTCGTGACGCGCGCAATCGACGGGAAGCATGATGCGCTGGCGTTCGCCGCGATGGTGCTGAGCCCGCTGGTGCGGTTCGAGGGATTTCTTGGCGTGGCGTTTGGCGCGGGCGCGGCGCTGGTCGATCGCCGCTGGATGTTTGCGGCGGGGGCGGTTGTGCTGTCGCTGGCGATGGTGGGCGGCTATGCGCTGTGGCTGACCAGCATCGGATTGCCGGCGCTGCCGAGTTCGGTGCTGAGCAAGTCTGCGCTGTCGAGCGGCGTGGTCGATGGCGGGGGTGGCGGTGGCTTGTTCGCCAACTTGTCCTTCAACCTGATGACGCCGTCGGCGCCGGTCTTCCTCCTGCTTGCTGGCCTGCTGGCGTTTGGCGCCGTGAAGCGCAAGGGGCGTGACCGCTGGCTTGCGCTGGGGATGCTGGGCGTGCTGGTGCTGGCGTTCCTGGCTGGCAAGTTCAACGGGTATGGGCGCTATGAAGCCTATGCTCTGATGGCGGCCGGGCTGGCGTGCGTGCATCTGTTCGCGGGGCCGATACGTGCGGTGCTGGCCGTGCCGGTGCGCATGATGATGCTGTGCATCGGCTTGCTCGTGGTGTGCCTGCGCATCGGGCCCTATGTGGCGATGACGACGCCCATGGCCGCGCGCAATATCGACCGGCAGCAGCATCAGATGCATCGGATGGTGACGCAGTGCTGGAAGCAGCCGGTGGCGATCAACGATCTTGGCTGGGTGAGTTTCCGCAATGACGGCTATGTGCTGGACCTTTGGGGGCTCGGCAATGAGGCGGCGCGCAAGGCGCGGGCGGCGCATGAAACGGGGTGGATGGGGCGGCTTGTTGCGGAGAAGGATGTTGAGCTTGCCATCCTCTATCCCGACTGGTTCGACGATCTGCCGCGGGACTGGGTGAAGGTCGGCGAAATCGGTTTCAATGATCCGGCGATCACCGCACATGCGGCGGCGGCGACAGTATTCGCCACCAATCCGGAGGCAGCGAACGATATTCGCGCCTGTCTGGAGGAAATCTCTGGTTCTATGCCTGAGGGGGCGTGGGCTAAGGTCACCAGCTGAAAATGCCGGAGACGCAGATGCACCCGCTGGACCGCCCGATCTGGACCGCGCTCGACACGCGCCATGCGCATTTTTCAAGCGGCGGGGAGCTGGCGCGGCGCTATCC
>JAVBYB010000427.1 GCA_030824255.1 bacterium | reverse complement strand
CCGGTTTCAGCCCTGTTAAGGACATCCGGGACGGACCGGCTTGCGATTGGGCGACTCCCTCGCTATCACCCCCAAAATCGCGAGACATTTTCATGGCGGACTACGCCTTTCCCCATCGACACCTCTTGGGTATCGAAGGCCTGAACCGGCTCGACATCGAGACATTGCTGGCTTTGGGCGACAAGTATGTCGAACTCAACCGAAGCCGCGTGAAGCACACGGACGTGCTGGCGGGGCGGACGCTGATCAACCTGTTCTTCGAGAACTCGACGCGCACGCAGGGATCATTCGAGATCGCGGGCCGCAGGCTCGGCGCGGACGTAGTGACGATGCCGATCGCCACTTCGTCGGTGAAGAAGGGCGAGACGCTGATCGATACGGCGATGACGCTGAACGCAATGCGGCCGGACCTGCTGGTGATCCGGCATGGATCGTCTGGGGCGGTGAAGCTGCTCTCCCGCAAAGTGGATGGCGCGGTGATCAATGCGGGCGACGGGACGCATGAGCATCCGACGCAGGCGCTTCTGGATGCGCTGACGATCCGCAGGCGCGTGGGCGACATTGGCGGGATGCGCATCGCGATATGCGGCGACATTCTGCATTCGCGCGTGGCGCGGTCGAACGTGGCGTGCCTCAACGTGCTGGGCGCGGAAGTTCGCCTGATTGCGCCGCGCACCCTGACCCCGCCCGGCGCGGCCGGATGGGGCGCGGAAGTGTTTACAGACATGCGCAAGGGCCTGGAGG
Source organism: bacterium (assembly GCA_030824255.1). Lineage (GTDB taxonomy): Bacteria > Pseudomonadota > Alphaproteobacteria > Caulobacterales > Hyphomonadaceae > UBA7672. Next base: position 7,024 of record JAVBYB010000427.1, on the reverse strand, counting down.
GCTGCGATGTCGTCATGATGCTGCGGCTTCAGCAGGAGCGGATGGATGGGGCCTACCTGCCGTCGGCGCGCGAGTTCTTCCACTTCTGGGGACTGGATGAGGAGAAGCTCTCCCACGCCCGACCCGGCGCGTTCGTGATGCACCCTGGCCCGATGAATCGCGGCGTGGAAATCGAGAGCGGCGTGGCCGATCACAAGACGCGCTCGCTGATTACCGAACAGGTGGAAATGGGCGTGGCTGTCCGGATGGCCGTGCTCGAAACGCTGGCGAAGAATGCGGCTGGAGCGACGAAATGACCGGCCGCACAGTCATCTACAATGCGCGCGTGATCGATCCGGCGACGGGGCTGGACGAGAAGGGCGGCGTGCTGATCGAGAATGGCGTGATCGCCGAGGTTGGCGCGGGCGTAGGGAAGACGACGGCGGCCGATGTGAAAATCGACGCCAAGGGCAAGGTGCTGGCGCCGGGCCTGATCGACCTGCGCGTGAAGACCGGCGAGCCAGGCGCAGAGAATAAGGAGACGCTGCAGACCGCCAGCGATGCGGCGGCGGCCGGCGGCGTGACGACGTTTGTCGTGATGCCCGACACTGATCCCGTGATCGATAGCGTGGCGCTTGTGGACTTCATCCAGCGGCGCGCAGAAGGCGTCGCCAAGGTGAAGGTGCTGCCGACGGGTGGGCTGACGCTGGGCCTTGATGGCGCGAAGATGGCCGAGATCGGCCTCATCAAGGAAGCGGGCGCGGCCTTCTTCAGCAATGGCGACAAGCCGGTGGAAGACGCGGGCGTGCTTCGCCGGGCGATGACATATGCGGCGAGCTTCGATGCACTGGTCGCCTCGCGCCCGGATACGCCGGCGCTGTCCAAGAATACGGTGATGAATGCAGGCGCGTTTGCCGCTCGTCTTGGCCTGCGCGGCGCGCCGCCGGAAGCGGAGTGGATCGCGCTGGAGCGTGACCTGATGCTGGCAGAGACCACCGGGGTGCGCCTGCTGGCCGACTGCATATCGACGGGTCGTTCGCTGGCGGCGGTTGAGCGTGCACGGGATGCGGGCGCGAAGGTCGCCTGTTCGGTGGCGGCGTATTCGCTGTTCTTCAACGAGCTCGATGTCGGCGACTATCTCACCTACTGCAAGGTGCAACCGCCATTCCGGAAGGAAGAGGACAGGCAGGCGCTGCTTGACGGGCTGAAACGGGGCGCGATTGACGCGGTTGTTTCGGCGCACGATCCGCAGCCGACAGAAGACAAGCGGCTGCCAATCGCAGACGCAGCCTTTGGCGCCGTTGGCCTTGAGACACTGTTGCCGGCGTTGCTGAGCCTTGCCCTGCGCGAGGAGATTCCGCTCGCTGTGGCGCTGAAGCCCGTGACCAGCGGCCCGGCCGACTTGCTCGGGCTACCGCAGGGCCGCCTTGCCAAGGGCGCGCCAGCGGACCTGGTGCTGTTCGACCCTGCCGCGCCGTGGGCGTGCGACCGTGACGACCTCACCTCGCGCTCCAAGAACTCGCCATTCGACGGACGCAAGCTGGAAGGCAAGGTTCTGCGTACGTGGGTGAATGGCGTGACGGTGTTCGAGCGAGGTTAGGAGCGAGCCAAGTGGAACTGGGGCCGCTTACTGCGGCGCGAAAATTCCTCTTTCCCAATCGATGACGAAGCCATTCGCTACGGCGTCGAGACCGAGCAGGCCGAGGCGATTGTCACCTTTGGTTTCGTGGACATCGACATTGGTGAGCGTGACCACGCGGTTGGCGAAAGTGAGATTGACGCTGGCAAGGCGCTTTGTGTCGTCGCTTGTGACTGTGCCGCCTGCACCGCCGCGTGTCGACGTGACGGTAGCGGCGTGGGTCAGCAGATGAGCCGCGACTTCGGCGAAGCGGCCTTCGAACGATGTCTGCTGCGCGCCACTGTCGAACATCATGATGATGTCGATGGATTGCCCGGCCGCCTCGACCGACACATCGACCAACGGCGACAGGCCTGCGAAGCGGATGTTGCGTTTCGCCTCTGGCCCAGCAGCGATTGGCGCCGTGTCCCCGAAGGCAAAGATCTCGCCATCCGCAGTTTTTGTAACGGCTATACGCTTCATTTCGAGGAAGACCGGCATGCCGAGAATGGCGTCGATGGTATAGGCGCCGTTGGCGAACGAAAGATCGGCGTCGGGCAGAACAATGAAGACGACATTTGAGAACTCCGCCTCGCCCACCTTCAGGCGATCCGCCACGGCGAGGCGCGAAGCAACAGCGTCGCGGCTGGATGAGCCGACGCTGACGGCGGCATCGAGCATGCGCAGGCCAAGGCGCGCGGCGGAGGTTTCGTTGATCGTCGAAAAGTTGGCTCCCGTATCCAGGATGGCGGGGATACTGACTTCGCCCACTGTGATGTCGGCGCGCATCAGCCCGGCCAGATCGCGGATGACAGGCACGCCCCCGGAAAAGGCGCCGGCGGCCCGCGTCGGCGGCACGGATACGAGCCCTTCGACGAAGCTGAGGGCCTGACGCTCGCCCGCATCGAGAGGCATGATCACGCTTGCGCGCAGCCCGGCGGACGCGGCGGCGGCAAACTCGCCCCGGCGCATGTAGAGCGACATCAACTGTCGAAGACCATCCGCCTTGAGCGCAAAATCCATTCCCTGGTCGAGCGCGGCAGACAGCTCTGCGGCTGCCGCGGGGGCCTGGGACGTCCACCCCAGCTCTATGCCGGCGGCAAGGCGCTTTTCAGCATCGGTCTGGGCCTCCGCATGAAGCGCCTCCACATCCATGGCCGCAATCGCGGCGCGCATCCCTTCCGGCGAGGCCCAGGCGGGCATGGCGACGACTATCGCGCACGCCACAACCAACGAGCGAAGAAGCTTTCCGATCATGACCAAAGCATAGCACGCGACGGGCGACCAAGAAACATTTGGCAGTGACGGATGGAGCCCCTACACAGTTTGCGGCGCGTGGGAGCTGGGGCGAACGCCGCGACCGTGTTGGGGATAGGAGACGGCGATGACGCTCCCGCAGACAGCGGAAATCATGCTCTGCATCGGGTTCTCCGTGCTCGGCTATCTGCTCGGCTCGATCCCTTTCGGACTCGTGCTGACGAAGATGGCCGGGCTGGGCGACATCCGGACCATTGGCTCGGGCAATATCGGCGCGACGAACGTCCTGCGCACCGGGCGCAAGGACCTCGCGCTGGCGACCCTGATCCTGGATGCCGGCAAGGCAGGCGCTGCTTTCTTCATCGGGTCGAGCGCGGCGCAATACCTGATACAGAATCATGTGCCGCTGGGCTTACAGGTCGACCTGTGGACCACGGCCTACACTGTGGGGTTGTGCGCGGGCGCGGCCGCCTTCATCGGGCACTGTTATCCCGTCTGGCTGAAGTTCAAGGGCGGCAAGGGCGTGGCGACCTATGTCGGCCTGTTGCTGGCCTCCATGTGGCAGGTGGGGCTGGCGTTCTGTGCGATCTGGCTGGTGACGGCGGCCCTGTTCCGCATGTCGTCTTTCGCGGCCCTGATCGCCACGGCGGCAGCGCCCATGATCGCCTATTTTCTCAATCCGAATGGCGATGCGTGGATCGTGACCGTCGCGCTCGCCGTGATGATCTACTGGCGCCATCGCGCCAACATCCGGCGTATCGCCGCCGGGACCGAACCGAAGATCGGCAAGAAGAAGTCGGCAGAGGCGCCGCCCGGAGAGGACTGATGAAGCGACGGACGCTCACGGGGGGAGAGCGGGCGGACTGGTTGAGGCTCTCGCGCACGCGCGGGATTGGCCCGATCACGTTCTTTCACCTGCTGGAGCGATATGGCTCCGCCGGAGAGGCGTTGGCGGACCTGCCCGCACTGGCGAAGAAAGCTGGCGGCAAGGCAGATGTGCGCGCGCCGGCGCTGGACGACATCAAGCGCGAGATCGAAGCAACGCAGAAGATTGGCGCGGCTCATCTGGCGGCGTGCGAGCCGGAGTATTCGGCGTGCCTCGCCGCCATCGAAGCGCCACCGCCTGTGATTGCGGTGCGCGGAAGGCGCTCGCTGCTGAACCAGCAAGCTATCGCCATGGTGGGTGCACGGGATGCATCGGCTGCGGGGCGGCGCATGGCGCGCGACCTGGCGCGAGATCTTGGACAAGCGGGGTATGTGATCGTTTCGGGCATGGCGCGCGGCGTCGACGGCGAGGCGCATGCGGCGGCGATGGAGACCGGCACGGTTGCGGCCATCGCGGGCGGCATCGAACAGATCTATCCGCCGCAGCATGACAGGCTTTACGCGATGCTGGCTGAGCGCGGCTGCATCGTTTCGGAATCGCCGTTCGGCTATGTGGCGCAGGCGCGGGATTTTCCCAAGCGCAACCGGGTGATCTCGGGCCTGTCGCTGGCGTCGATCGTCGTGGAGGCTGCCGAGCGGTCGGGCAGCCTGATCACGGCGCGGTTCGCGCTGGAACAGGGGCGCGAGGTGATGGCGGTGCCTGGATCCCCGCTCGATCCGCGATGCAAGGGCACGAACCGGCTGATCAAGCAGGGCGCGGCGCTGATCGAGGATGTGGAGGATGTGTTGCAGGCGATGCAGGGCATCTCGCCGCCCGCGTTCGATGAGCCATACGCCGAAAGGTTTGATGCGAAGGACGCGGCCGTGCCGCCGGCGCTGACCCGCGCTGTGCGCGAGGCGTTGAGCCCGACGCCGATGCGCGTCGAGGAAATCGTGCGCGCGGTGGATGCGCCGCACAGGCTGGTGCTCGCAGCGCTGGCGGAGCTTGAGCTGGCGGGCGAGGCGCTGACGCATGTCGGCGGCACGGCGAGCCTGGCCGTCTAGCGCAGTTGCCAAAGCCTCCGGGCGTGTGAATGCTCCCAGCCAGACACCAAGGGCGGGACACCATGCGACTCAACGGCATTCTGGTCACTTTGCTGGCGACGATGTCAACGTCGGCTTTGGCGCAGGCCGGTGACAAGGCGGCGCAGATAGACGCCATGTTCGCAGGCATCAAAAAGGATGGTCCCGGCTGCGTTATTGGCGTCTCGCAGGACGGCAAGACGGTGATCGAGAAAGCGTATGGCCTGGCGGTGCTGGAGCATGATGTTCCGAACACCACCGCGACACTGTTCGAGATCGGCTCCGTATCGAAGCAGTTTACCGCGGCGGCTGTCCTGCTGCTGGAGCGCGATGGCAAGCTGAAGCTGTCCGACGATATCCGCAAATACCTGCCCGAGATGCCGGACTACGGGACGCCGGTCACGGTCGAGATGCTGCTCGATCATCGTAGCGGTCTGCGCGACTGGGGCTCGGTTGCAAACGCGGCGGGCAAGCCGCGCGGCGAACGGAATTTCTCGAACGTTGAAGTGCTGGACATTGCTGCGCGGCAGAAAGAGCTGAACTACAGGCCGGGCTCGGCGTACGCATACACGAACACGGGTTTCAATCTTGCGGCCACCATCGTGGAGCGCGTGAGCGGCACATCGTTCATGGTGTTCACGAAGGAGCGGATATTCGATCCGCTCGGCATGACATCTGCGCAGTGGCGCGACGACTTCAACCGCATCGTGAAGGGCCGCGCCATGGCCTACGCGCCATCCGGCGAAGGCTTCGAGCAATCCATGCCGTTCATGGACGTCTACGGCAATGGCGGACTGATCATGACGAACGGCGATCTTGCCCGCTGGAACGAGGCCATGATGGCCGACAAACTTGGACTGCGCGCCGGGATGGAGAAGCAAGCGGTGCTGAGCGATGGGCGCAAGACGCCCTATGCGCGTGGCGTCAATGTCGGTGCCCACAACGGCGTGATGCATGTTTATCATGGCGGCGTCACGGGTGGATACAATGCGTGGTTGTCACGCTTTCCCGACCGCAAGCTGTCGATCGCCATGACCTGCAATATGTCGCCACCGCCCGCAGCGACGCCTGCGGCAATGGCCAGCGTGTTTCTTGGGCAAGAACCTGAGAGCGAGCCGCCTGCCGGTCTGATCGCTCCCGCATATTATGCCGGCCGATTTGTCGACACGCGGACAGGCATGCCTTGGGACGTGACGGCCACTGCAGGCCAGTTACGGATCAACGACCGCCTCCTCACGCGGCTGTCGAACGTCCGGTGGAAGCGCGGCAATGACACATTCACTTTCGTGAACGCGGACAAGCTCCAGATCGATGCATTCGATGGCAACCTGCATGAACTCGTCCGCACGCCTGCGATGGAGCTGACGGCGCCACAGTTGGGCGAATATGCCGGCAACTACGCCAGCGACGAGACGCGGGCGAGCTACCGGGTAGCAATAGAGGGCGGAGCGCTGAAAGTGCGGGTCGATGGCTGGCCCGATACGGTGCTGACCTTGGCGCCCAGCTACAGGGACGCTTTCGTCGGGGACGGTATGCTGGTGCGCTTCCGGCGGGGGCTGGACGGCAAGATCAACGAGATGAGTCTCGGTGATAGCCGCATGTGGGACCTGCGGGCGGCGCGGGTGAAATAGGGCTGCCGGACGGTCACGAAGGCGCGGACCGGACCCCTCCGTTCACATGATGAAAATTATCTCCCCCTACGGGGGAGGGGTGGCCGGTCACAGGACGGCGAATTGACATTCGGGGCGGCGCCCCCCAGTTTCCCGGCGCATCCTCCCCACAAATGCATTGAAAATACGAGGAAAAATGCAGGTCGTCGTCGTAGAGTCACCCGGTAAAGTCAAGTCCATCAACAAGTATCTGGGCCCCGGATACAAGGTGATGGCCTCGTACGGCCATATCCGGGACCTGCCCTCCAAGGACGGTTCGGTGAAGCCGGACGAGGACTTTGCGATGTCCTGGGACATCGACGGGAAGTCGATCAAGCATGTCAAGGAAATCGCCGACGCGGTGCGTGACGCCGACGGTCTGATCCTGGCGACCGACCCTGATCGCGAGGGCGAAGCGATCTCGTGGCACGTGCTGGAAGCACTGAACAACCGCAAGGTTCTGAAGGGCAAGACGATCCAGCGCGTGACGTTCAACGCGATCACCAAGCAGGCGGTGACCGAGGCGATCCAGAATCCGCGCCAGATCGACCAGCAGCTGGTGGATGCGTATCTT
>JAVBYB010000439.1 GCA_030824255.1 bacterium | reverse complement strand
GGGTGATCGAGCGGCTGCTCCATGGGCCGCCAATCGTGCTGGCGACGGGCGGCGGGGCCTATATGGACCCGGACACGCGGGCGCTGTTGAAGGAGAAGGCGACGACGGTATGGCTGCGCGCCGATCTCGACCTCATCTGGAAACGGGTTAACCGGCGCGACACAAGGCCGCTGCTGAAGCGTGATAACCCCCGGCAGGTGCTGGCTGACCTGATGGCGGTGCGCACGCCCGTCTACGCCGAGGCCGATATCGTGATCGATAGCGGCGAGGGGCCGACGACAGAGGCCGTGAAACACATTCTTGAAGCGCTGGGCATTGCATGAGCACCGACCTGAAGACCGTGCGCGTGGAACTCGGCGACCGGGGCTACGATATCCTCATCGGTGAGGGGCTGATCGCGCGCGCGGGCGAGCTGATCCAGCCGCTTGTGCGCAAGGGTCGCGACCGCGTGTTCGTGGTGGCGGACGAGACGGTGGCGAAGCTGCATGGCGAGGCGCTGCAGGCGGGGCTGGCGAAGGCGGGGCTGCGCGGGCTGATGGTCACGATCCCGGCGGGCGAGTCTTCAAAGTCGTTCCAGCATCTGGAAGACGTGCTCGACTTCATGATCACCAATGGCGCGGAGCGTGACGACCTGATCGTGGCGTTCGGCGGGGGCGTGGTGGGCGATCTTACCGGGCTTGCGGCGGGGCTGATGAAGCGCGGCGCGCGCTTCGTGCAGATTCCGACGACGCTGCTGGCGCAGGTGGATTCATCCGTTGGCGGCAAGACGGCGATCAACAGCCGTGCCGGCAAGAACCTTGTCGGCCTGTTTCACCAGCCCGTTCTGGTGCTGGCCGATCTCGGCGTTCTTGACACGCTGCCGGAGCGTGAGCGGGCGGCGGGCCTGGCGGAGGTGGCCAAGTATGCGCTGATCGACCTGCCGGAGTTCTTCGACTGGCTGGAGGCGAACGCCCCGAAGCTTCGCGCGGGGGACAAGGCCGCGATGGCGGAGGCGGTGCGCGTCTCGTGCGCGTCGAAGGCGCGGATCGTTGCGCTCGATGAGACGGAGCAGGCGGAGCGGGCGCTGCTGAACCTGGGGCACACATTCGGGCATGCGCTGGAGCGGTCGAACGCATTCGGGCCCGACCTGCTGCACGGCGAGGGCGTTGGTGCGGGCATGGCGATGGCGCTGCGCTATTCGGTGCAACTGGGTGTGTGTCCGGGACAGGATGCTGTGCGGGCGGAACGCCTGCTCAACGCGCTGGGGCTGGCGACCCGTGTGAAGGCGCTGAAGAATCCGCAGAAGTACAAGGCGGCGGAGTTGCTGGCCCACATGGCGCACGACAAGAAGGCCAAGAACGGAAAGCTGACGCTGATCCTCGCTAACGGGATTGGGAAATCCTACATCCAGCGCGATGCGGATACCGGCCCTTTGCTGGCGTTTCTGGAAGCCGAAACCGCTTCCTGAATGACCGGACGCGGGCTAGGGTCGACCTAGGGATAACTCCGGGTTGGCTGACATGATGCTCGCTGAGCGCACCCTCACCTTTGCCGCGCAGGCGCCCGAACTGCACACGCGCAAGCAGCTGGGCGAGGGCTTGATGTCTGTCCTGTCCGCAGTGCGGGCAACACATTATGCATGCCTGTACCTGCGCCGGCAGAATGGCGAGATGGTGATCGAGAAGTCGATCTCGAACCTGCCGCAGACCTGGCTGAAGCTCTATCTGGATCGCGGCTACGACGCGAGCGACCCCGTGTTTCAGGGTGTCGTGCGGGGCGGGGCGTATGGCTACTGGGACGAGCTGACAAAGGGCCTGATCCTGGGACGCAATGGCCGCGAAGTGATGGGGGCGGCGCGCCAGTTCGACATGAAGGACGGTTTCACCAAGCGCGTGACGCTGGATACGGGCGGCGTCGCGGTGGTGATGGCGGCCGGGGAAGAGCTTGAGCGGGAGTCGATGGCGCGCGCGGCGCTGCGCATGGCGTTCGACGTGTTCGCCAATGAAGGCGCGCGGATGCTCAAATCGCCTGTGATCCTGCGGGGCGGCGGCGATGTGGGCGAGGGCCTGCTGACGCTGTCGAAGACGCAACTGAAAGTGCTGATGATGCGGGCCGAGGGGCTGTCAAACAAGATGGTGGCCCAGGCGATGAAGCGTCACGAGAAGACGGTGGAATGCCACGTCACCGAAATCCTGCGCCGGCTGGGGGCGCGGAACATGATCGACGCAATCCGCATTGCGACCCGGCTGAAGCTCATTCTGTAACCCTGCATGTCGGGGTTCCGCAGAAACCTAGGGGTGTCCCTAGTGCACATCCGCAACGGAAACCGCGAAACCCAGTAAAGACGGGCAAAAAGACAGGCCCTGGGTTCTGAGGCGGCTCCGCGAAGGCGGGGCCGCTGATGTTTCTGGCGTCAAAAACCCGAGGTCGCGTCTGTTGCGGTAGCGTCAGGCGGGGCCGGGATCAGGCAGCGTCGATATGCAGGGCGTGGAGGCCGGCGGCGAATTCCGCCTTCAGCGTCTCATTGACCGCCCGATGGCGATTGAGGCGGGTGAGACCTGCCAGCGCCTCCGAACGGATCTTCACGGCATAGTGCGTCTCGCCGCCGGGCGCGGCCCCCGCATGGCCGGCGTGCAGGTGGGATTCGTCGATCACCTCGAGCGTGGTTGGCGCGAAGGCGGCGGCGAGGGCGGTTTCGATGCGTTGGGCGCGGGAGGGGGACATGAGAGGCCTTCAGGCAGGCGGAACACGGTTATGGCCGACGGCTGCTGGTACCGGATAGCGCCGCCGGGCGACAACGGTAAAAATCGAGACGGCGTGACGCGCCGATGAGGCGAAAACAAACCTCACAAAACAGCGCCTGCCGTCCCTTCGCACAGCTTGTCAATTCTTGCGGTATTAACCGGCGCGTCCCATGATCGGAGAATGTCCGCAGCTGAAGACTTTATGCGGGAGTACCGCATCAAATTCGTCGATGTCCGCGTCAACCCTCCGGGTGGGCGACGGAAGGGCGGCGCGTACGTGCAGCGCTGCGAACGCAGAGGCTGTGACGAACTCGGGATCTGCAAGGCGCCGAAGCCGTTTGCGGCCCGGGTTGTTCAGGTTCCCGGACAGAAGACGGCCGAGGAGGACCATCACTGGTTCTGCCAGCGCCACGCCGCCGAATACAATGAAAGCTACGATTTCTTCGACGGCATGACCGAGGACGAAATTACGGCGTTCCAGGCATCGGCGGGTCATGGCCACAAGCCGACCTGGCGCATGGGCGGCGGTCCGATCGGGGCCGAGGGCCGGGCGGCGCGCATGAATCCGCGCGGCTGGAAGGGGGCCAAGGACTGGCTCTATAATGGCCATGTCGGCAAAGGGGGCGATGAAGCCCATGCCGAAGTCCGTGGCCGCACGCGCCTGCAGACCCGCGCACTGGACGAGATGGGCCTGCCGCACAACGCCCAGCCAGCGCAGGTGCGCGAGCGCTATGGCCAGCTGGTGAAGCAGTATCACCCGGATTCCAACGGCGGCGACCGCTCGATGGAGCATCGCCTGCACGTCGTGATCCGGGCGTTCAAGGCGCTGAAGTCGAGCGGGCTGGCTTAGCGCCGGCAGGTTCCGCGTCTCATCCCATCGGTTTGGGTTCCCACAGTTCGATCCGCGTGCCTTCGGGGTCGCTGATGTGGGCGAACTTGCCGTTCGGCTCGTCGGGGAGGCGTTTGATCTCTACGCCATGTTTCTCGCAGCTCGCGAGGACGCCTTCGAGATCATCGACGGCGAGGTTGATCATGAAGTCCTTGGTCGATGGCTGGAAATAGGTCGTCTCCTGTTTGAAGGGGGCGAACACCGTCGCGGCGCCGGGATGAGCGGCCATCGCCTCCGGCATGAGCAGGACGCCGCCCCAGTCATGCACGGGGAGGCCCAGAACATCCTTGTACCAGTTGATGAGAGCGGCGGGGTCGTTCGATTTGAAGAAGATGCCGCCGACGCCGATGACCTTGGCCATGCCTGTTTTCCTGTGTTCGCCTGTCGCGCATGAAGGCCGGGCGCGGGCAGTTCGGCAATCGCCCGAAAGGGTGATTTTCGCGAAATGCACGCGAAATCAGAGCAGGGCGCTGCGGATGTGCGCCGACTTGCTGCGTTGCAATGTCCCGGCGGGTCCGCCTATATCAGAGGCAGGGATACGAGAGATTTTCCATCCATGGCCGTGACTTCTGCTTCTGATGACCTGACCACGCTCGCGCTCGGCAAGGAGCTCGACGCCAGGAAGACGTTTGGCGTGGACCTCGACTGGAAGGTGCCGTCCTTCGCCGAGAAATCGGGGTATGTGCCCGACTTCGATCCGGCCTACCGGTTCGACCCGACCACGACGCGGGCGATCCTCGCCGGCTTCAAGCACAATCGCCGCGTGATGGTTCAGGGCTATCACGGCACGGGCAAGTCGACGCATATCGAGCAGGTCGCTGCGCGCCTCAACTGGCCTCTCATTCGCATCAACCTCGACAGCCACGTGTCGCGTATCGATCTCGTCGGCAAGGACGCGATCGTCCTCAAGGACGGCAAGCAGATCACCGAATTCCGGGAAGGCATCCTTCCCTGGGCGCTCCAGCGGCCGGTGGCGCTGGTGTTCGACGAATACGATGCAGGCCGCCCGGACGTGATGTTCGTTATCCAGCGTATTCTGGAAGCGTCGGGCCAGCTTACGCTGCTCGACCAGAACCGCGTGATGAAACCGCACCCGTATTTCCGTCTCTTTGCGACGACGAACACTGTGGGCCTCGGCGACACGACCGGCCTCTATCACGGCACGCAGCAGCTCAACCAGGGCCAGCTCGACCGCTGGAGCATCGTGACGACGCTCAACTATCTCGAGCATGACGCCGAGGTGGAGATCGTGTCAGCGAAGGTGCCCGATCTCGACAAGGCCACCGTCTCCAAGATGGTGCGCGTTGCCGACATGACGCGGAACGCCTTCATCGCCGGCGACATCTCGACCGTGATGAGCCCGCGCACCGTGATCACCTGGGGCGAGAACACGCTGATCTTCGGCGATATCGGCATCGCCTTCCGTATGACGTTCGTGAACAAGTGCGACGAGCTGGAGCGCCCGGCGATCGCCGAGTTCTACCAGCGCGCCTTCGCAAAGGAGCTGCCGGAGAGCGCAGCCATGGTGAAGGTGGCGTGAGCGAGTTTTCAATTATCCGCGCAAGCGAGGCTGACGCCGCTGATCTGGGCGTCATTGGTCCGGCGGCCTACGCCGCCGCCTATCACGACGACTGGGACGATGCGGTCGGGTTCTTTCACCAGCTGAAATCGTTTGGCGAAGACGCGTTCCTCGCCACGCTGGCCCGGCCCGAAGCGCGCGTCTGGATCGCGCGGCAGGATGGCGTTGGGATCGGCTTCCTGACGATGTTCGTGGGCTCGCTGGAACCGATCAACAGCCGCGAGGGCGGCGCGGAAATTCCGCGTATCTACCTGTTGCCGGGCGCGCGCCGCGGCGGCACGGGCAAGAAGCTGCTGGAAGCCGCCGAAGCGCAGGCGAAGGCCGAAGGCGCCAGCTATGTGTGGCTCGACGTGATGGAACATGCCGAATGGGCGATCGCCGCCTATGAGCGCTGGGGCTTCACTGACATTGGCGGCAATATGTTTTCCGGTGGCCTCCGGCCGGGTCGCAGCCGCGCCATGCGGGTGATGGTGAAAGAGCTGAAATAGTCCGCGGGTTTGTGGGGGAGGGACGCGATGGACTGGAAGATGCTGTTGATCGGCCTCGCCATGATCGCGGCCGGTAGCCTCCTCGCCTGGCGTTTCCGGAAATCAAAATACGGGTCTGAGCCCGGTCCAGGCTGTGCGATGGCGTTTGCGCTGCTGTTGTTGATGACGGGCGTGGCGACGCTTGTCGTCGGTCTCATGTTCCGGGTTTCGGCCTAGCCGCGAACGATTGCTCGCAGCGTTTTCGCGCCTATGCTTGTGGCGGTGAAGAAGCGCTGGAGAGCAGAATGACCGGCAGGCTGATCAGCGTGAAGAGCCGCGATGGCTTCGAGTTCGACGCCTGGCATGTCGAGGCGCAGGGGGCGCGCAAGGGCGGCGTGATCGTGATCCAGGAAATCTTCGGACTCTCCGATCATATCAAGGACATGGCCGACCGTTTTGGCGCCGCTGGATACGAGGCGATTGCGCCGTCGATGTATGATCGCGCCGAGCCGGGCTTCATCGTGCAGCCACAGGATGTTGCGGCAGGCATGGCGCGCGGGCGCGAGCTGGCCATGGGCAACGGGCAGGACAACGCTATGAACGATATCGGCGGCGTGTTCGACGTGCTGTCGAAATCCGGCAAGGTCCTTGTCACCGGCTATTGCTATGGCGGCTCGATGAGCTGGCTGGCGGCGGCGCGCATCGAAGGGCTGGCGGCGGCGTCCTGCTATTATGGCGGCAACATTCCACAGTTGATCGGCATGAAGCCGAGATGCCCGACGATCTGCCATTTCGGTGCGAAGGACGCGCACATTCCGCTGATCGGCGCTGTGGACAGGATCGAGGCGGCGCATCCGGATGTGCCGGTCTACATCTATGACGCCGGGCACGGCTTCGCGCGGAAGAACTCTGCGGATTACGATGCGGCGTCGGACCAGCTGGCGTTCGAGCGGACGCTGCAACTGTTTGGCCGCGCATGAAACTTGTCTTCATCTGGGGCGGGCCTGCGTCTGGCAAGCTGACAGTGGCGCGCGAGCTGGCGCGACTGACAGGGTTGCCGCTGTTTCACAACCATCTTGTGGTGGATGCGCTGCTGGAAAGGCTCGAATTTGGCTCGTCCGAATTCGTGCGGCTGCGCGAGGCGATGTGGATGGCGGGCTTCGAGACGGCGGCGGCGGCCGGGCAGTCGCTGATCTTCACTTTCCAGCCGGAGCCGACTATCGAGGCGGGTTTCGCCGAACGGGTTGTTGCGATGATCGAAGCTGCTGGCGGCGAGGTAAAGTTCGCGCGTCTCGTCATCTCTCGTGAGGAGCAGGAAAAGCGGATCGCAAACGACAGCCGGCAGGAATTCAGGAAACTTGTGTCGCTCGATCTGTTGCGTGAACTGAGCGAGGGCTTCGCGTCCAGCGAGCAGGACATGCCAGCGGCGCAACTCGTGGTGGATTCAGAGGTGGATGATCCCGAAACAGCGGCGCGGCGGATAGCGTCGGCGTTCGGAGTGCCGGCCCTATCCGCTGCGAACTAGGCATCCGCCAAGCCTCGGCCATTGTGCCTCGGAGAGGCGGATACCGTTACTCTCAATCGTCGTCTGCGACCGTGCCGGCGATGGCGCCGGCGGCAGCGCCGATGGCGGCGCCAGTTTCAGCATCGCCGTTGCCGGTGTTGTTGCCAATTGCAGCGCCAGCTGCGCCGCCAACCGCAGCGCCTGTCAGCGTTGAACAAGCCGTCATGGAAGCGGCGGCAAGCACTGTGGCGATGATGGTTTTCAGTCCTGTCATGTTCGATCTCCGGGGCGTTCAAAAAATCTGGTCAGGCGTCAAACGCACATGGTGAACTGCCGTTCCGGCTGCTGCAGAAAGGCCAAATTGCTGCAGGAGCGCCTCCCCGGCCGCACAGGCCTTCCCAGCGGGGCAGGCGGGGCCTAAACCTGCCGTCATGAGCAAGCCCATTGACCGCTCGGACATGTTCAAGTCCGCCCTGAGCGCCGCCACCCGCGCGATTGCAGGGCAGGACGAACTCGCTGTGGATTTCTCCGTCGATGGCGGCCGGGTCCAGGACGGCCAGATCACCCTCACCACCCCCCCCAAGGACCTGACGCCGGCCGCCGCTGCGCGGGCCAGAGGACAGGCGG
>JAVBYB010000098.1 GCA_030824255.1 bacterium | reverse complement strand
TATGTGGAAGGCATGTCGCAGCGCTCATATCTGTTCAGCAAGCCCAACCAGTCTGTCTACAGGCCTATGCTCGAAGCTGCCCTTGCGCGATCTGGCCTGCTGGCGCGTACGCCGGCGGAAGCTCGCTATGCGCTTCAGGTCAGCTTTGCTGAGCTGAGGGCGAATGATGTCGGGCTCGATTTTGCGGGTCACAGCAGGGCGACCTATCGCCTTGTGAACCGTCGAACAGGTGAGAAGGTTTTCGAGACATCCGTCGAAGCGCGATTTCTTGCGACCTACCCGCGTCTGAATGAAAGTGACTTTGCGCTTGCGTACGACATCGCAAGGCCGGGCGTCGTGGGCGCCGCTTCCGCCTATGGAACATTTGCATTGGCGGAAGGCGGCGTTGTCGAACTCGTCAACAACAACGAGAGGCTATCCGATTTCTTCGGTGGCCCGATTGATGAAGCGACGCAGGCGACATGGACCGATGTGCAGCAGGCCTATGTCTGGACGACGGGACTATCGCTGCTCGCAGGCCCGCTGGTCGTGCTGCTGGATCAGATTGATCCGACAAACTACATCGCGTTCGCCTCTGATGACGAGCGCATGGAAAGTGGTGTTTCTGGCGCCCGTCACGGATACCTTTCCCAGCAGGGGCTGGGCAGCCGGGATGGCGGCGAGCGAGCGAGACAGGCCAGCACGAAGATGCTGGGTCAAAGCATCACCAAATTCGTGCTGGACCTCGGCAGGAGCGAAGAAGTGCGCTTCAAGGCCATTCTTCCTTGTACGCTCAACAAGGAAGTCGAGGCTTTCAAGGAACAGCTCATGATGCAGGGATATGGCTTCCGCACGGAGCTGTGCGCTGAAGGCCGCGATGCTCCCGCCAGGGGAATGACTTACACGACATGGCAGTAGACAGCGAAGCTCCGCGCAAGGCGGCTGTGGCGCACCTGCGCGCTGAAGCCGTCCGGGCGGCCAGGCATGTCCGTGACGAGATTACAGAATCTCCGCGCCGGCATGAAGCACGAGGCCGACAAGGCCGCCGATGATCGTGCCGTTGAGGCGGATATACTGCAGGTCGCGCCCGACATTCATCTCGAGCTTGTCGACGATGGTCTGCGAGTCCCATTTTCGGATGGTTTCAGACACCAGCTTGGCGACATCCTCGCCATGCCGCGCGGCCAGTTCCACCAGCAGGCCCTTGAGGCGCGTGTTCAGTGCGGCGCGCACCTTGGGCTCGCGCATCAGCCCTTCGCCAAGGTTGGTCAGCGCATTCTGGATCCAGGTGCGAAGCCGCCCGTTCGGGCTCTGGCAATCGTTGCGCAGCGCCGCCTTGAACGCCACCCACCCGGCCTCCATCGCGTTGACGACGGTGGGGTGGTGGGCTGCTTCCTGCACCCATGACCCCACGCGGGCCTGAAGCTCGGGATCGCTGCGCAGGTTGTCGGCGAACTCTCCCACCATCGTGTTGAGCTGCTGGCGCAGCGGGTGGTCGCGATCGATCGCCACTTCATACAGCAGGTCGCTGACCGCATTGATGACCGTATCAGCCACTTTCCGGTCGGCGCTGACGAACCGCATCAGCCAGCCGGAGCGGTTGCGGATGCGGTCGCGGATCAATTCCTGATTGCTCTCGAGCAGGCGATACCCCTGCTTCAGCAGCGCATCCAGAATGGCCTGGTGCCGCCCCTGTTCGGCCAGCGCCTCCAGCACCGACCCAAACGCGGGCGCCACGCTCGCCCCCTCCGCCGCCACCGCCGCCTGATCCCGCAAAAACGCCGACACCGTCTCATCGTCAAGCGCATCGAGCAGGCTCGGCACTGCCGAGACAAGTCCGCCCGCGAGCGCGGTGGATTGCGCAGGCTCGACAAGCCATTTGCCCAGCGCCTCCGAGAGATCCTTGTCCTTCACGCGCTCGGCCACGAGGCTGGGCTTCAGAAAGTTGTCAGCAATGAAGCGGCCCACCGCGTCCGCGATGCGATCCTGGTTGTTGGGGATGACCGCCGTGTGCGGAATCGGCAGGCCCAGCGGGCGGCGGAAAATAGCGGTTACCGCAAACCAGTCCGCCATGCCGCCCACCATCGCGGCTTCCGCGAAAGCGCGCACAAAACGCCACTGCATGTCCCAGTCCTGACCGGGCGGCTCCCAGATATGCGAGAACAGGAACAGCGCCATGATCGCCAGCAACAGGCCGTTGGCCAGCCGGCGCATGCGCACCAGACGCTCATAACCGTCGACACCCCCATCGCTTTTCGAGGATGATCCTGCGGTCATCGTGTCGCGGGATGGGGCGTGGCTGCTGTCGTCATGCGGCATGGTATAGCCCGATGATGTTGAGCGCGGCGAGGCCGTATCAAGGGCAAGACGTTCGCAGAGGCGGGGGCAGCCAGTGAATCACGCAGATATCATCGGCATTCTTGCTGCCGTGCTCACCACATGCTCCTTCCTGCCGCAGGCCGTGAAGGTGGTGCGTACGCGTGAGACGGCGGCGATATCGCTCGCGATGTACTCGATGTTCACAGCGGGCGTGACGCTGTGGCTGGTTTTCGGCCTGATCACCCGGCAATGGACGATCGCGGTCGCCAACGGCGTCACCCTCGTGTTCGCCGTGACGATCCTCGTCATAAAGCTGGGCGAGGGCAGGCGGAGCAGCCGTTAACCCGGCATTTGTTCGTCAAGTGTTCCAATCAGCGGCAAACGGGTGCAGACTCCCTCCATGGCCAGAGACGGCGAAATCACGAACCCTGAACGTCAGCCGGGCGAGGCGATCGACCGCGCGCTGCGGCCGACGGCGTTTGACGATTTCACCGGACAGGCGGCCGCCAAGGCCAATCTCAAGGTTTTCGTCGCCGCCGCGCGCAAGCGGGGCGACGCGCTGGATCATGTGTTGCTGTCCGGCCCGCCGGGTCTCGGCAAGACGACGCTGGCGCAGATTCTCAGTCGCGAGATGGGCGTGGGTTTCCGCTCCACCTCGGGTCCGGTGATCGCAAAGGCGGGTGACCTCGCCGCCCTGCTCACCAATCTGGAAGCGCGCGACGTGCTCTTCATCGACGAGATCCATCGCCTGCCGGCGCATGTGGAGGAAATACTCTATCCGGCGATGGAGGATCACACGCTCGATCTCATCATCGGCGAGGGGCCGTCGGCGCGTTCGGTGAAGATCGATCTGCCGCCTTTCACGCTCGTTGGCGCGACGACGCGCGCTGGCCTCCTGTCGACGCCGCTGCGAGACCGTTTCGGCATTCCGGTAAGGCTGGAATTCTACACGCGCGAAGAGCTCGGTTCGATCCTGAGGCGCGCGGGCCTGAAACTGGGCGCAAACATTACGCAGGATGGGGCGGAAGAAATAGCCGGCCGGTCACGCGGCACGCCCCGTATCGCCGTGCGCCTCCTGCGCCGCGTGCGCGATTTCTGCGAAGCGGACGGTGTGAAGATCGATCGCGCCGGCGCGGCAAGCGCCCTTGCACGGCTGGAGGTTGAGGAAGACGGGCTGGACGCGCTCGACCGCCGCTATCTCAATGCGCTGGTGAGAACCTATTCGGGCGGTCCCGTCGGTGCAGACACGCTGGCGGCGGCGCTCTCCGAAGCGCGCGATTCCATCGAGGAAGTGATTGAGCCCTATCTGATGCAGCAGGGTTTTGTTGCGCGCACGCCGCGCGGCCGTGTGGCCATGCCGAAAGCGTGGGAGCGGGTCGGACTGAAGCCGCCCGCCGCCACACAGCAACCCCTGTTTGAAGAAGATGGAGACGAAAGCTAGCGCCTCTGCGGAGAGCCCTGCGTGCGTCCATCCTTCCAGTCTTCCATTTCTCCTTCGACCTTCAGCTTCTGCTTCATCGCGTCGATGCCCGTCGCGTATCTGCCGTCTGTCGCTGTGCCGCGATCATGCGGTGCGTCGGGGGTGGTCGTGGCTGGATCAACTGTGTCGCTCTCAGGCTCAGTCGCCGTCTCTGTCTTTTTCGGTGCGGGGTAGGGCGCGACGCCTTGCCTGCTGTGAATGTCCTTGTCGGCGGCGTCGTGCATCGCGGGTTCGCTCGGGCGCGGCATGGTGTTCTCCGTGTTGTCAGGAAGAACGACCGGCAACGCCCACGGTTGCTTGACGCAGCAGTCCTTGCCGCTATCGCTGTCCCAACAACGGAAATACCGGGAGGACGGAATGCTGCGGACAGTTGGCGCGTTGATGGTTGCTGGCCTGTTGCCGGGCTGTGTCATGGTTCATGCGCGAACGGTGGAGGCTCCGCCTCCCGCGCCGGTCGCCAGCCTTGCGCCGCCGCCAGTCGCTGCTCCGGTCGCGCCCCCCGCACAGGCCCCGCTGCAGGTCGCCAACCCGAATTATGTCACCATCCCGATGGAGATCACCGTCAACAAGCCGGTGAAGGATGTCTGGGCGCGCATCGGCAAGTATTGTGACATCGCCGAATGGTTCCAGATCGCCACGGGTTGCGAGATCACATCCGGCAAGGACGGCGAAGTTGGCGCCGTGCGTACAGTCGGCGCGGAAATCCTCGTCGCGAAGACGGAATTCTCCTACGCCTACACCCAACCTGTGCGCGAAGGTCGTCCTTACAATCTCTATCACGGCAATCTCGAAGCGCGCGCCGTCGATGCGAACACCACGAAGCTGCTCTACACGCTGGTGTACGATCTCTCGCTGGTCGCGGGCGATGACGCTGCAAAGGCGGCCGATGTCGAGCGCCGCCGCACGGCGTTCAACCGTGCGCTTGGCAACATGAAGATCCTGGCCGAAGGCGGAACGCTGCCGCCGCCGCCCGCGCGCAACTAGGTAAGATCAGGTCAGGCGGCATCTAGTGATGCCGCCTGAAACTTTCGCCGCCGAAACCTTCGCCCATGATGCCGCCCATCTGCGTCTCGATCTGCTCGCGTAGTTGCGATGTCGGAGATGCCTGCGCCCGCGTCAGTGTCTCCACATCGCGGTCGAACGGTTTGCCCGCCACCGAGAACGCCGCCGCCGACCACGCGATTCCTCGCTGCAGCATCGGGCTCGGCTGATCGACGCCCAGCCGCGACAGCCAGCGCGCAATGCGCTGCGAGTCAGAACGCTGCGCCGCCTCCAGCAAAGCGAGGATCGCGGCCTCGTCCCACGTCACCCCGCGCACGCACAGCCAGCCGAGGGTCAGTTTGCGCTCGCTTTCGCTGCACAGGCTGTGCGCCAGCAGGCTCGCGCCATGCACTGCGATTGGCCCCTGCGAGCCGAGATGGTTCTCGAAGGCGCGACCAAGATTCGGGCATTTTCCGCGCCCCGCCGCAATCAATCGCAGGCTCCCGACCACAAGCCTTTCGCTGACGCCAAGCGCGCCAAGGGCCACGCCGGGAATGATCTCGTGGTCATGCATGCGGTCTCTCCTCGGCGCGCGGGATCACCGCCGCCGTCGATCTGCCGATCGGGCTGAAAGGAAAGGCGGCGCCTCTCTGGGCCGTCTCTATTTGCATATGAGAATGAGTTGCAACTTGGGGTCAAGCGGCTTCGGTTGAAGAAACTGCCTGAACACGAGGTTTTTGGGGAACGCTGGAAGCGTGAACGACCTTGGCCCGCAGCGATCGGCCTACTGCGCCGCCTTTGCCGTCCGCTCCTTCAGGGTCGCTTCGAAGGCTGTCTCAAGCCGCGCGATGAACGGGCCGAACACGTCCGGCGCGATAAAGGGATTGGCGGCTTTCGGGTTTGCCTTCGCAGCTTTCGATTTCTCCAGCAGTCCGAAGAACTCCGGATGCGGAGCAAGGGGCACGTCCACCTTCATTCCCCTCGTCTTCGCGAACGTGGAGCGGTAGTCGGCGACGATGCCGTCATACTGCAGCGGCGCCGTGATCCGATTGGCGGCTACGGTCGCCGAACAGAACACCAGCGCTTCATATGGCTTGCCGTCGTCCTTCACCGTCGCGCCCCAGCTTGTGCAGCCGCGCGAATGGCCAGGCGTCAGATGCGCCGTCAGCGTGAAGCCGCCGAGGGTAATCCGGTCGCCATCCTTCAGCACGTGGTCCACCTTCACGGGCGGCGCATCCATCGCATGCACATGCTCGCTGCCCAGATAGAAACCGCCTTCCAGCGCGGAGACATCACCTTCCATCGCATGCAGCCTGGCGCCGGAATCGGTCTTCAGCTGCGCCAGCCCGCCCGAATGGTCGAAGTGCGCATGGCTGTTCAGCAGGATCTTCACGTCGCTGATCTTGAAGCCAAGCTTCGCGATGTTTGTCTCGATCATCGCTGCGCCCTGGGGCGTTGCGCCATCAAGCAGGATGTGGCCTTCCGGCGTCGTGAACAGGAAGGCCGACAGCCCTTCCGTCCCAACGTAATAGACGTTGTCGATCACATGGAATGGCTCGGTCGGCGTGTTCCAGTTGTTCTGCGCGAACGCTGCTGGCGTCGTCGCCATCGCCGCGCTCGTCAACATCATTGCCGCATACAGCCACTTCGCCTTCATGCCGCCATCTCCCGTTGTGTTCAGAACGGACCTATCGCAACGCCCGCACGCTGGCGATCCTCTAGATCAGTACGCGCTCCAGCTTGAACGTGCCTGCCGCCTGCGCGGCCTGCGCCTGCACCGGATCATATTCCCAATGCCACGGCTCTTTATTCACTGTACGCAGGAAGCCGAACCGCGTGGCGTTGATCGCCAGCCAGTCGTAGCAGGGATTGCCCGCGCCGCCGGGCACGTCGATGTCGAACGCGATGCCGTTCTGGTGCTTCGAACGCCCTGGCTCGGCCGCCATGTTGTATCCGGGCAGGCTGCGCTTGTAGCCGTCGTATAGCTGCTTCTGCTCGCGCCATGTGCGGAAGCCGCTGTTGATGCCGACCGTCACGCCTTCGGCCGCCGCCGCACGCACCAGCTCGAAATAGGGGGTCACCGTATCCAGGGCGAGATAGAGCAATTGCAGCCGCGCACCCACGATCGGCACGAGCGTCACCTGTCGCAGGAATTTCCCGCCGGCCCATGCCGCATTGGCGCCCTTCTTGTCAGTGCCCTCGGGCGGCATTTCCGCGAGCGTCTCGTTGACGAACTTCCCCTCGAAATTGCGTGTCGATGTCCAGCCGATCGGATTGCCATTCGCATCCACCGCATGGCCGAAGAGCAGGGGGCCATCGACACCGCGATTGACGCTGCGCACCTGGTCGATGTTTACGACGGCATCCTTGGGGATCGTCCTGAACTGGTTGTTCCCGTGCGCATCCGGATTGCGCACATACGCCATCAGATTGTCCTGATCGCGCAACCGCGCGTCGGGATCGATCACCTTGAATGAACGTCTGCGAAAACTGTTTGCTTCATCCGCCATCGGTCCCTCCCCAGCGCAGGCCGGGAGACTCCGCCAAGTCTTGCCCGTGCGCAAGTTCCCGCAGGCCGTGATCATCTTTGCATCAGGAAATTCTTTCCGAACGCCGATCTCCGTTATGGCGACCTGCACGACAAAGAACTGCCAGTCCTCGCCGGCGAAAACGCCGGCACGCGCATGCTGAAGGTGATCTGACTGCGATCAGTGCGGCGGGGGCAGGGCGATGGCCTTGCCCTCCTCGCGCGGGTCCGCCCCGCCGACGAGGCCATTCGGCGTCACCTGGATCACATGTGTGCCGCTCCCGAGAGCGTCCTCGACGATGTTCCAACCCAACTTGCGCAGGGCGTCTGCCATTGCGGGAGCCATGTAGGACTTCTCGACGATGATCTCCGGCGTGCGCGCAAAAATGGCTGACGTGCCGACCGCTTCCTGCGGCGTCTGTTTCCAGTCCAGCACGCCGATGATCGTGCGCGAGACAGAGGCGATGATCGTGCTGCCGCCCATCGATCCTGCAACCAGAACCAGCTCGCCATCCTTGT
>JAVBYB010000494.1 GCA_030824255.1 bacterium | reverse complement strand
TGCCGAGAAGGAACTCATCCTGCCGGGATAACAACAAGCTGCCAGTGTGAGCGTTGAGGAACACGCCCTCCCCGCCGCGCCCATAGCTCGACGAGCCCAGCAGGCCCTTGGCTCCAAGCGCAGCCGCCGACCCGCGCTCGAAGCCCGCGCCAAGTCCGGTAAAGATCGCAACCATGCGCCCGTCCCTCCTCAGGTTCGAAGCGCAAAAGCCCGCGCCTCAACAACCCAGTCGGGCGAAATTCAGCAAAGTTTAGCGGCCGGGACTTTTTGACAAAAAGAAGCGAGAACCAAGTTACTTGCAGAGAAGAGCAAGATTGGCGTTGGTACATTTGTTGGTATAAACGCCTCGAAACGTCGCTTTTGCGCATATTTTTGTGCTGCAAAGGTCCTGCCGGGCCCACCAATCTCGTCTCGATCGTCGCTGATAAATGTCCTGCCATGCGAGACATGCGGCCGGGCCGGTTCACGGCGTCCGGATTCAACGCTGCCCGCGTCTGGCGGAGCTGGTTTGAGATGTTGTGCGGGCTGCGGCCCGAAGGCCTGGCCCGCGGCTTACGCCTGAATCAGCGCCTTCATTGCGCAACGATCTGTTCAGTGATCTGTATCGGAACAGACATACGGGGACAGAGCGATGCGACAGCGGGCGGTAGTCTTGGCTTGTGGTCTTGCGCTTGCGGCCGGTTTTTTTTCTCTGCCCGCGTCCGCCCAAGTTCTGCGGGACAACCTTACCCTGGGGTTCATCAGATTCATGGCCTACCACGAGGCGGGCCATCTGCTGATGAACCAGGTGCATGGGATCAACGCCTCGACCTGGCCGAAGGAAGATATCGAACGCTATGCCGACCAGATCGCCGCCGTCCTGCTTGTTCCGGACGCTGACGATCCCGATGGCGTGGATGAAATCATCGGCGCTGCGAATGGCTGGCTGAATGCCGGCGCGGGTCATACAGCAAACGACCCCCACGCGCCGCCCGAAGAGCGCGCGTACAACATCATCTGCTTCGTGTATGGCAGCGACCCGGAATCCTTTTCGGATTTCAAGCAATACATTCAGCCCGACTGGAACTGCGAGGAGCAGTTCAGGGAGATGGACGATCAGATCGAGTACGAATTCGTCAACGACACTGATGAAACAGGCGTGCCGATCGAGCTTACCTACGAAGCTGCTTCTCCGGAAACGCAGGGCGCGCGCCAGTTTTTACAGGCTTCAGGAATACTGGAGGACCTGATCCTGGACATCGAGACGGAGTTCAAGCTCGACCGCCGGACGAAACTCGTCGCGATGAGCTGCAAGGGCAAAGCGGACGAAGGCACTTTTCATTTCGACACTTTCCAGAGCGATGATCCAGCCAGGAATTTCGATCAGATCGCCATTTGCTACGAACTCGTCGACATGTGGATGAAGGCGAAGGTGGATATTGGCCAGTAGCTTTTGCGCTCGGCCCGACCGCGTGGAGGCGGCTGCCAGCAGCGATTTCCGTTTGCTGTCCTTACGCCAACGGGCGTAGCATCAGGCTGCGGGACAATCGGACGTATCCGGGGAGGCTAACATCATGCGGCTTCATTCGAGACCAGCACGTGTGGGCGGCTCCGCCCTCGTCATTTCGGCCCTCGCCGCGATGTCCGCCTGGGCAGGAGAATTCCAGCCTCCAGTTGCACCGCCGGAGGAGATTGTCGTCGACTTGGACGCGGAAACAGACGGCGAGGACGTTGAAGACGTCGAAGAATTTGATGAGGCAGGCGCTGCGGCAACTTCGGACGCAGACACGGAAGAACCCGTTGCTCCGGAAGCTCGCCCTGCGCTCGACACAGGCACGGCTGGCACGGCTGGCACGCCAGGCGTAGGCGCTACTGCCGGATTGGTCGCCGCACCTGCGGTGCTTACGCCCACGACAACGATGACGCCGGGCTCAAGCGGAACCGGGGGCACGGGCGGGAACGGTCGCCCGGTTCAGGATCCCGACAAAGACTGACCGATCATTTAGCGGGACAAAGGCGTTTCCGGCTGCAACCCCGCGCGATCGCGAAGCGTCGCGATTGAAGCCGCGCCATCAATTCCTTCACAGACGTCTCGGGCAGGGTCCAGCCATTCCGACGCCAGCAGCGGGTCAGCATCAATCGCGAGTTGCGAAAAGCGACGCCCGTGAGCACCGAGCAACAAGTTGCACGCATCAGCTGCAAGTCTCGGCCAGTCCTGCATTACGCGCGACACGTCCCAGACCTTGATGGTGTGGTCTCCGCTGGCGGTGACAATCCTGTCGCCATCGGCCGAGAATGTCGCCCCATAAACTGCGTCTGCATGTCCCGACAGCGAGACCAAGAGGCGCCCGTCTCCCGAATCCCAGATGCTGGCTGACTTGTCCTGGTTCGCCGTCACGATCCGCTCCCCGTCAGGCGAGAAAGCGGCGGAGGAAATCCACCCCTTCCCTGCATTGAGCGTTGCGAGAGATTTTGCGTCACGCCATCGCCAAATCCGCGCGGCGCCATCATCACTGGCCGTGAGCACCCGCTCGCCGTCCGGAGACATCGCGGCGGTGCCGACACCAGCTTCATGCCCCTTCATTGTCGAGATCACCTCC
Source organism: bacterium (assembly GCA_030824255.1). Classification (GTDB taxonomy): domain Bacteria; phylum Pseudomonadota; class Alphaproteobacteria; order Caulobacterales; family Hyphomonadaceae; genus UBA7672. The sequence continues at coordinate 5,281 of JAVBYB010000494.1, read as the reverse complement.
CCCGTGGAGACATCCCAGACCTTGGCGGTCTCATCTTCGCTGGCGGTCACAACAAGAAGGCCATCTGAAGAAAAAGCGGCGCCGCGCACCCAGTTGTCGTGTCCGGTGAGCGTCCGCACAAGAGAACCATCGGCTGCGTTCCAGATTCGCGCGGTGTTGTCCGCGCTTGCCGTGACAATCTGGCGACCATTGGGCGAATAGGCAGCGCTGATGACCCATTCGGCGTGGCCCGCCAGGACCAGCATCTGGCGGCCGCTACCTGCGTTCCATATGCGCGCGGTCTTGTCCCTGCTGGCCGTCGCGATGTGCTGTCCGTCGGGAGAGAATGCTGCGCCAGATACTTCATCACCATGACCTGCGATCGTGACGAGAAGTTCTCCTGAACGAGAATCCCAGATGCGCGCTGTTCTGTCGCCGCTGGCGCTTACAAGCCGCTCGCCATTGGGCGAAAACTCGGCGTACCATGCCTCTCTGTCGTGACCTGTTGCGCTTAGCAGGAGACGTCCTTTTCCAGAATCCCAGACCTTGGCGCTACGATCGTCGCTCGCCGTCAGAATACGATGGCCGTCGCTGGAAAACACTACGTCCCGGATGGACTCGCTGTGGCCACTGAGTGTTGCAAGCGGCTCTGCAGTTCGCGCCGTCCACACTCTCGCCGTGCCGTCATCGCTAGCGGTGACAACGCGGAGACTGTCCGGCGAGAATGACGCCTTCCGTACTGCAAGTGTGTGATCCGGATATGTCGCAAGCTGGCGACCATCGCGCGCATTCCATACGATGGCGGACGTATCGACGCTCGTCGTAACCGCAAGATCGCCGTCTGGTGAGAAAATCGCGCTCCAGACTTCGAGCTTGTGTCCCTTCAGCGTGTGAAGGCCCGCTCCGGTTTGCGAATTCCAGATACGCGCCGTTCGATCAGCGCTTGCGGTGACGATGCGCTTTCCGTCAGGCGAAAACGCGGCCGTGTAGACGCGACCCTCATGACCCTCAAGAACGTGGAGGCGTTGCCCATCTTCCGCATTCCAGACAGCCGCCGTCATGTCATAGCTGGCGGTCGCCACGCGCCTGCCATCAGCAGAAAATGCAATACTCCTGACCCTGTCCGTGTGACCAGACAGCGTGACAGGCTGCGCCTTTTGACCCATGCTCCAGATCATGCCACTACCGTCATTACCTGCTGCAGCAAGCCGCCGACCGTCAGCGGAGAATGCGATCATGCCCATGGGCGCGCCACTACCCGGCAGACTCAGCACGCGTGCTCCGTCGCTGACATTCCAGATGATCACTTGACCATCGGCGCCCGCAGTCGCGACCTGACTGTCGTCCGGCGAGAACGCGGCAAAATTCACGCGCCCGTCATGGCCCTTTAAGACGTGAAGGAGCCGCCCATCATCGGAGCTCCAGATCTTGGCGGTCCCGTCCGAACTAGCGGTAACGATGCGCGATGTGTCGGATGAGAATGCAGCCGTCGAGATACCACCATCGTGAACCAATGAAGGCAGGCTTTCGCCGCTAACCTGCATTACGGCTCCAAGCGCGGCCTGGTAGGACCGGGCATTCTCAGGCGACAGACGGCTGCCTGCGAGCGCATACCTTGCCGCAGCAAGGGCATCACCCTCCTCCATCCTCTGCCAAGCACGCTCGGCGAAAAAGCGGGTTAGATTTATCTGCGCCGACTTTGCATTCTCGTTGGCGCGGATCCCGAAGAACACCGATGCTGCAGCAAGGGCGGCAAATGCCGCGCTCACAATCGTGGACGCTGCCAGCACAACACGCTGGCGGGCATAGGCTCGCCGCCTGTCCCGCTGCCAGAGATCGTCGAAGTCGACGTCGAGCATGCCGGCCGCCAGCCGTGCGCACGCACGTGCGCGGCCATCCTTGCGTATGTCGAGCCCGAGAGGCTCGATTGGCAAGGCCCGCGGATCGTCGGGATCTGCGCCGGCGCGAAGCGCCTTGGGAAAACACTCGGTACCGGGATCACCCGAATTGGGAACGCCGTCGACGATGACGGCGAAGACTTTGCCACCGCGTCCGGTTCGCCTGAAATGCTGGATTTCTGCCTCGACCCATTTGGACCGGGCGGATCGCGGTGAGCAGATGACGATGAGACTTTCAGACGCCTCGATCGACCTTTCGACCAGCGTCGCAATGTCTGCGGCGGCGGCCATTTCTTCATCGTCGCGAAAGAAACGACCGAGCCGCCGCGAGGGCGCAAGTTCTTCGGCCACGCCGGCGGGCAGGCGATAGGATTCAAGCCAAGAATGGAGCCGCTTTCCCCATCCCCCGTCCTGCTGCGAGTAGCTTATAAATGCGCGATAGCTTTTCTTGCCCCCGTCCAAATGCCGCCCCCACAGAAACATGGCTGACATTATCGGATTATGGCGACTGCGTCTTGTGCAGTTTGACTCCTAATGGCGGCGCGTGTCGGCCGCCGGCGAAAATCTGGAGCTGCACGCGGGTGCCCTTTGAACGATCAACGAGGCCCTCCGGGAACACGCCATCATCTAGCTCGTTAGAGTCCAGTCGATTTCAGTAAATGAGCGGGGGTTGTGGGCTTCAGGCGATGAGCAAACGAGCAGAAACCGACGCGTCCCCGCACTATCACCCCATCGGCATTTTCTTTCACTGGCTGATGGCGGCGATGGTGTTCGTACAGCTGTGGTGGGGATGGCGCACGTCCGCCATGATGGCGGGGTACGAAAAGGCCGACGCCTATGTCATTCATGCGCAGCTGGGCGCGGCGATCATGCTGGTGGCATTCCTTCGGCTGGGATGGCGGATCATCGCTCCCTTCGTGGCGCCGAGGCTGGAGGCGCCCGAGGATCTGCCCGGCTGGCAGCATCTAGCAGCAGAGCTGACACACTGGGCGCTTTATGCGCTGATGATCGCCCTGCCTTTGAGCGGCCTTCTGATGATCGGGGCGACGGCGCCGGAGACGATGGAAAGGGCGCTGGGGCTGACGGGCTTTCGCGACATGGATGTCGTCGCGCGTGCACAGCTGGAACACCTGATGGAGCGGGTGCACTTTGTGCTTGTCTGGGGAATGGTGGGGTTCATCGCGCTGCATGTTGGCGCGGGCCTGAAGCATCACTTTGTCGATCGTGACGATGTGCTGGCGCGGATGATCCCATGGCTGGGCGGGGATCGGCCAGAGCCCGAAGGGTCAGCTGCACGAAAGGCGAAGATCGCAAAGGCCGCCAGGTAAATGCTGCCGGCGATGACCCACATGAGAAGGCCGGCAATCTGCTGATCTTCGAGCGGCGAGATGGACCAGAACAGCGCACTGTTGCCGTACCAGTCGTACAGCGGAACAGGCGCGAGGCTGAGCACACCGCCAAGCATGCCCCCAGCCATGAAGACGAGCAGTGTGCTGATGGCCGCAGCGATTGCCGACGTGTGGGGCGACAGGGCTGCACGCCAGCCAATCACGGCGCCGAGAAAGAAAGTTGTGTGTTCGAGCGTGTGCACCGTGCTGTTCTCGAGCGCAGCCTCGAACAAGGCCGGTGCGTGCCAGGCCCACATCACGGCGGAAGCAATCAGACTCGCAACCAGCGGACCTGAAAGCGCGTCGAGCAAAATAGCCACGACGCGTACGAGCGGCGCAGTACCCACGCGGCGCCAGGCGCGCGGCAGGGCCCATGTCCATGCGAGGACGGGCGCGCCCAGCAGGAGCAGCGGCGGCGCGAGGGCGGTCAGCAGGATATGCTGCGCCATGTGAGCTGACAGAAGCGTTTCGCCGAGAGGATCGAGCGGGGAGATCAAGGCGACGACCAGCACGAGTTCGCCCGCCAGAAAGCAGGCGACGCGCCAGCGCGGGATGACGCGGCCAACGCCGGCCTGCCTCCAGGCGCGGCCTACGCCCCGGCCATACAGCCAGTGACCCAGCAGAATGGGGATGCAGACGAGCGGATCGAAGCTCCAGTGATGCCAGATCTCGGCGGGCGAGATCGGCAGGCCGTCACCATGGGCAAAGGCGGGCGGCGCGAGGCCCAGGATGAGCGCGAGAGGAGCCAGCACAGGAAGGGCGAGGCGTCTCACGGCATGGCCTCGATATGGCGGGCGAGGCTGTCGATCTCTTCGGGTGTGAGCTTGCGAGCGATGCCGCCCATCACGTCGCGCGCGTCGTTGCGGCGTCGGCTTTCCTTCCACGCCAGCAACTGGTCGCGGACATAGCGGGCGGGCTGGCCTGCGAGGATGGGCGTGGCGATACCGAAATCCTTGCCGCCCACAACGTGGCAGGCGGCGCAGGGTTCGAGCGCGCGAGCGGGATCGCCTTCAATGAAGAGACTCGCGGCAGAGCCATCGGCAGGCGCAGCGCCTTTCCGCAACGGAGGAAGGCCTGCGTAATAGTCGGCGACGACGATCCGGTCGGCGTCGGACAGGCGGGCCGCGATGGGCGTCATGATGTCATCGTCACGCCACTGGTCCGCATAGTCCTTGAGCTGTTTCAGCATGTAGCCGGAGGAAAGTCCTGCGAGCGCGGGGACAGGGCCATCGCCCTCCCCCTTCAGGCCGTGACAGGTGAAGCATGCATCACGCGCGCCGCCAGCGCCTGCGCCGAAGGCGACTGCTTCCCCTGCGAGCGTCGGCGGATCGGCCACGGGCGCATTGCAGGCGGCGAGCAAGCTCACCGCCGCACCGATCGTTGTCAGGAAAATTATCGCCCGCCACATTTGTATCGGAACTCACCAGACGCTGGCGAGTTCCGGCAACGGAGACCGGGACATGCAATCAATCATAGCGCTGGATCCGGCCGGGCCGTTTGCGCAGCCGCTGAGCGACCTTTCCTGGTTGCTCATCGCGGCGATGTTTGCCGTCCTGATTGCTGTAATCGGATTTACAGTTGCCGCGGTATTCGCTCGCGGGACGCTGAAGCGGATTGTCGGGCGACCCGGCCTGGTGGTTGTGGGCGGGTTGATCTTTCCGGCGGTCGTGCTGTCGGGACTGCTGGCGTGGTCGCTGGGCGTGACGGATCGCGTGATGGCGCGGGCAGAGCCGACGGACCTGCGCATCCGTGTGACGGGCGAGATGTGGTGGTGGCGGGTACACTACCTCGATGGCGAGCGCGTGCTGTTCGAAACGGCGAACGAGATACGCGTGCCGGTGGGGCGGACGGTGGCGTTCGAGTTGCAATCGGCGGACGTGATCCACGCTTTCTGGATTCCGCAGCTGGGCGGCAAGATGGACATGGTGCCGGGGCGCACCAACACGCTGCGCCTGCAGGCCGACACGGCGGGGGTGTTTCGCGGGCAGTGCACGGAGTTCTGCGGCGCGGCGCACG
>JAVBYB010000130.1 GCA_030824255.1 bacterium | reverse complement strand
GGAAAAAGTCGATCCCTACATGCTGCCCATCTGGGATGCGCTCAACGAATGTCTCGGCGCGCAGGAAGTGGACCGTCGGAAGGAACGCCGCGAGATCGAGGTTGCGCCGCTCGCCTTCATGCGCGGCCGCACGCTGAAGAACGCCTTCGTCATCATCGACGAAGCGCAGAACGCCACCATCCCGCAGATGAAGATGGTGCTGACCCGCCTCGGCCGTGGTTCGCGCATGGTGGTGACGGGCGATCCCTCGCAGACCGACCTGGCGGGCGGCGTGACGTCTGGCCTCGGTCACGCCATGTCGATCCTCGATGGCGTGCAGGGCGTCGCGATCGAAAAACTGACGCGCGCGGATGTCGTCCGCCACGAACTCGTCGGCCGCATCATCGACGCCTATGATCGCGACAGCTCGCGGGATAGTTCCCGCGAAAGTCCAAAGGGAGCGCCGCGCAAGTGAGCGACGGGCTTTCGGTCGATCTGCGGGTTGCCGATCCGCGCTGGGACACGCTGGGCGACGTGGACGCTTTTGCCGCCAACGTGCTGGAGCGGGCCGCTGTCCACATGAAAAGGGGTGGGGAAATCGCCATCCTGATGACCAATGACGCGGAAATGCAGGCCCTCAACAGCCAGTGGCGGGGCAAGGACAAGCCCACCGATGTACTGTCCTTCCCCTCGGACGGGCCGGAAATTCCCGGCCAGCCTCAATACCTTGGCGATGTGGCGCTCGGTTATGAAACCGCCCTGCGCGACGCCGAAGCGATGAACCGGCCTTTCGACGCGCATGTGAGCCATCTTCTGATTCATGGCTTCCTGCACCTGCTCGGCTATGATCACATTGAAGCTGAAGATGCGACGGTGATGGAACCTCTCGAAAAAGACATTCTCGCCAGCCTGGGCTGGCCTGACCCCTACGCCACCGGCCCCTATGCCGGCGGCAAGGCGGGAGGCTGACACCATGCCGAACGATGGAGAACCTCCGCAGCGCCAGTCGCTGCGCAAGCGTCTCGCCCGCCTGATCGCCGGCGGGCCCGATCCGGACGCCCCCCAGGCCCACACAAGCACGGCCGCCACGTCTCCCGCCGCGATACGCCTGCGGCTGAAGGAGTTCGAGACGGCGGTGGTGCGAGACGTGATGACGTCGCGCGTCGATATCGCAGCGCTCGAGATCGACGCCACGCTGGGCGAGGTGCTCGACTTCTTCGGCACCGAAGCCCACTCGCGCATGCCGGTCTATCGCGACTCGCTGGATGAGCCGCTCGGCTTCATCCACATCAAGGACGTGGTCGCCGAAGGCGTCCGCGGACACTGGGCCGCGGAAACGCTGGCCTCGCGCCCGCTGCAGCGCCTGCTGCGCGAGATCATGTTCGTGCCGGAATCGACGCCGCTGCCGGATCTGCTCATCCGCATGCAGTCGAGCCGCATCCATATCGCCCTGGTGATCGACGAATACGGCGGCACCGGCGGCATGGTCTGCCTCGAGGATCTCGTCGAGCAGATCGTCGGCGATATCGAGGACGAGTATGACGAGGCGCCTCCGCCCATCGTGCGTCGCGGACGCGCGACATGGGAAGTCGATGGTCTCGCCACGATCGAGGATGTCGCGCGCGATACCGGCCTGCCTGTCGTCGTCGAGGAGTTCGAGGACGAGGTGGATACGTTCAGCGGCCTGGTCTCGGCCATTGCCGGCCGCGTGCCGCAGGTCGGCGAGGTGATCGACCATCCACGCGGCCTGACCATCGAAGTGCTGGAAGCCGACCCGCGTCGAATCATCCGGGCGCGCCTGCGCGGACCGAAGGCGGCGCCATCCACGCTTGCCGAGAACAAGGCCGCGGCTGTAGACCAGTGAACCGCCGGGGCAGGCGAGCCGGGGAGCAGCCATGACAACGTCGCAAGCGGGCAGCGATCCCCAGCCTCACGGCCGTGGGAACATTCTCGCGCCCGCCTATCTGTGGGTGGCTGGCCTGCAGGGCTGGCGCGCGCTGCTGTTCTGCGCGGGCCTTGGCGCAATCGCCAACCTGGCTTTTCCGCCCTTCCATCTCTGGCCGTTCTTCGCCCTTGCGCTCTGCGGCCTCGTCTGGAGCCTCGACTCCGCGCGCCTTGCGCCCAAGCCGCGCCTTGCCGCCTTCTGGCGCGTCGCGGCCTTTGGGTTCGCCTACTATTTCGTCGGCATGCACTGGATCGCCTGGGCCTTCCTCGTGAATCCCGGTTCGCACCTGATCTTCATCTGGATGCCGCTGATCGCGTTGCCGGCGCTCCTGTCGTCCATTCTCTCGGGCGCGATCTGGGCGGTCTATCCTTACTGGTGCCTCGGCCCGGCCCGCCTGCTGATCTTTGCCTCGGCCTTCATGTTCGCGGAATGGTTCAGGTCCTCGCTGTTCGGGATTGGCGGCCTGCCGTGGAATCTTCCCGGCATGATCTGGTCGCCGGGGGAGGCGATCTCCCAGTCCGCGTCGCTATGGGGCATCTACGGACTCTCGCTGCTCACCGTTGTCGCGATGGCGTCGCCCGCCATGCTGGCCGATGCGCGGCCGCGTGGATCGATCGCCTCGCGCGCGGCGCCGATCATCGTCGCGGCGATCGTCTTCGGCGCCCTCTGGGGCTGGGGTGCGCGCCGTATCGGCGAAGCGCCCATCGACCAGCAGCCCACCGCAACCATGGTCCGACTCGTCGATGCAGGCGTGCCGCAACACGTGAAGCACCAGCCTGAATCGGCTGAGCGTATCGCCGAGCGTTTCCTGCAACTCACCGGCCCCGCCACGGCAAGCTCGCCCGGCGTCATCATCTGGCCGGAAGGCGCGCTGCCTTACTATCTGTTCCGCTGGGATGGCGCGCTGCGCGCCGTCACCACCGCCGTGCACAACCGCAAGCTCATCATCGGCACGCCGCGCGTCGAGGATTTCGGCGGCCCTGACGAGCGCGTCTACAACTCGCTCACCGTGCTTGACGGCAATAGCACCACCAAGATGCCGATCTGGTATGACAAGCACATGCTGGTCCCGTTCGGCGAGTTCATGCCGTTCGCCGGCGTGCTGAAGTCGATCGGCCTGCAGACGCTGCAGGATCTCGCGCCCGGCGGTTTCGAGGCTGGCCCGAAGCCAGAGACATTCGTCACCGATGGCGTGCCGCCCTTCGGTCCGCTGATCTGCTACGAAGCCATCTTCCCTGGCCTCTCGCCGAACGGCGCAGACCGTCCGCAATGGCTGGTCAACATCTCGATCGATGCGTGGTTCGGCGAACTGTTCGGCCCCGGCCAGCACGCAGCGCAGGCGCGCTATCGCGCCATTGAGGAAGGCCTGCCGATGGCGCGCGTGGCGAGCCTTGGCGAGACCGGAATGATCGACGCCTATGGCCGCTGGACAGCGCGCGCGAAGCCTGCAGATCGCGCGCTTTATGGTCCGGATCCGGAAGGTTGGCGCTCGAGTGTCGTCGATGCCGCGATCCCGCACGCGGTCGAGGCGACGCCTTACAGCAACTGGCGCGATGGCCTGTTCTGGCTGATCTTCATTGGACTCAACCTCGGGTTGTTCATCCTCCCGCGCCGCTAGGCTAGGTGGTAGCTCAACTTCTGGCTGTGGCTTGACGCTCGGAGAAGCGGCAATGGAAACGCGTGATCCCACCGATATCGACCATATCGTGAGCGAGCGCATCTACGCCCGCCGGATGGAGCTGGAAATGTCCCAGCCGGAGCTGGCCGACAGGGTGGGGGTGACGTTCCAGCAGGTCCAGAAATACGAGAACGGTAAGAACCGCGTCTCGGCCGGTCGTCTTTACGAGATCGCCCGCGCGCTGGGCGTCACGATCCAGTATTTCTACGAAGCCGCCCCCCGCCTGTCGCAGGCCCGCCGCGGCGTTGCCGAGGAAGCCTCTGAATTCCAGGGCCCCGCCATCGGCGAGGAAATCGAGCTTCTGGGCGCCTTCCGGCGGATCGAGAAGAATGCGGCCCGGAAAGCCGTCATCGACCTCGCCAAAAAGCAGCTGAAAACAGCTTCCGAGGCGGGCAAGAAGGCCCCCAGCCGCAAACGCTGACGAACTCAACACAGACATCAGCCGTTCGAAATCATATAAAGCTTTCTTTATATCCCCTCCTGAGCTATGGCAGGCGCCTAGCCTGAAGGGAGTCTCGCGTGGCGCGTTCCGAATACCTTTTCACCTCCGAAAGTGTGTCCGAAGGCCATCCGGACAAGGTGTGTGACCGGATCTCGGACGAGGTCGTGGATCTCTATTACAAGACCACGATCGAGCAGGGACTCGACGTCTGGTCCCTCCGCTGCGCCGCCGAAACCCTGGCCACCACGAACAAGGTCGTCATTGCCGGCGAATTCCGCGGCACGGACGCAGTCACGAAAGACCTGATCGCCCATCGTGCGCGCATGGCGATCAAGGACATCGGCTATGACCAGGAAGGCTTCTCCTGGCGCGATGCGGACATCGAGGTTCTGCTCCACGGCCAGTCCGAGCACATCGCCCAGGGCGTTGACGCTTCCGGCAACAAGGAAGAGGGCGCAGGCGACCAGGGCATCATGTTCGGCTACGCCACGAACGAGACGCCCGAGCTGATGCCGGCCCCGATCCAGTATTCCCACCGCATCCTGAAACTGCTGGCAGACGCCCGCCATTCCGGAAAAGAGAAGACGCTGGCGCCCGACGCCAAGTCCCAGGTCACCGTCCGCTACGAGAACGGCAAGCCGAAGGAAGCCGTCTCCATCGTGCTGTCGACCCAGCACACGGACCCGGACCAGTCCTCCGAAGACATCCGCAGAATCGTCGAGCCCTACATCCGTCAGGCCCTCGGCGACACGCTGCCGATCGCGAAAAACTGCATCTGGCACATCAACCCGACCGGCAAGTTCGTCATCGGCGGACCGGACGGCGATTGCGGCCTCACCGGCCGCAAGATCATCGTCGACACCTACGGCGGCGCAGCCCCCCATGGCGGCGGCGCCTTCTCGGGCAAGGACCCGACGAAGGTTGACCGCTCGGCCGCTTACGCCGCCCGCTATCTCGCGAAAAACGTCGTCGCCGCCGGCCTTGCCGAGCGTTGCGTGATCCAGCTTTCCTACGCCATCGGCGTGCCGGAGCCGCTGTCGATCTACGCCAACTGTGATGGCACCGAGAAGGTCGATCTGGCCAAGCTTGAAAAGCGCCTCGGCGAAGTGATGGATCTGCGTCCGCGCGGCATCCGCACGCACCTTGGCCTCAACAAGCCCATCTACGCGCGCACCGCTGCCTACGGCCACTTCGGCCGCGAGCCGGACGCCGATGGCGGCTTCTCCTGGGAAAAGACGGACCTCGGCGATGCGCTGAAGGGTCTGGCGTAAGCTTCGGTCGGACGGAACGCCAAGCTCATCCGTACTGTTATTGTTGTCGCATTCCCGGCGACGCGCTTGGGCGTGCGCGGTAATATTCGCGCATGATCGAAGGCTTCCGCTTTCTGCCTGAATACTTCAGCCCGGCGCAGCAGCGCGCGCTGGTGTCCGAAGTGCTCGCCCTGCTTGAGGATTGCCCGCTCTATCGCGGGGCGATGCCGCGCACCGGCACGCCGCTCTCCGTCCGGAATACGAATCTCGGCCCGCTGGGCTGGGTCAGCGACATCAAGGGCTATCGTTACCAGCCGGCACATCCCGAAACGGGCAGGGCGTGGGGACCCATCCCGCAAACGCTGCTCGACCTCTGGGAAGACGTCTCCGGCTATCCCGCGCCGCCGCAGGCCTGCCTGGTCAACTGGTATGAGGCGACGTCGAAACTGGGCCTTCACATTGATGCGGACGAGAGCGCGAGGGATGCGCCTGTCGTGTCGGTGTCGCTTGGCTCGCGGGCGCTGTTCCGGCTCGGGGGGCTGGAACGCAAAAGCCCGACGTCATCCATGCGGCTGGCGTCGGGCGATGTTGTCATTCTGGGTGGGCAGTCCCGGCGCGCCTATCACGGCGTCGACCGGATTTATCCGGAGAGTTCAACGCTGGTTCCCGACGGCGGTCGCATCAATCTGACGCTTCGCCGGGTAACAGCGCCCTGACACGCTTGAGGCCTGACACGCTTGAGGCCTCTCAGTCTTGCAACACCTGACGCCTAGTGGGCGGTGGCGTTGCCATCCGTGCGCCAGTGCAGGTTCAGCACGGGCAGGGAGTTCGCCTTGCGGTCGTCGCCCAGCGTGCGGCCCAGCGGATGTTTGCCGATCTTGCGGCGAATCTCTTCTTCGGTGCTTTCAGAGCCCATGCGGTGGACGCGGTTTTTGGGGTCGCGCTCATCAATGATCAGCACGTCAGCGTCGCCACGGAAATAGGCGCCGCGCGCATGGCCTTCATTGTCGATGTGAAACACCACGACGGCTTTCTTCTTGCCGGATTCAAATGGCCACATGATTTGCCCCGTTCTCAGCCCAACCGAGCCGGCCCCGCGCCGTCTCGGCAAACCAACGAACGATTTGCACACCTGTTCCGGGGAAATCGGATTCATTTTCGGCGTGTGGCGCCGGAAGCGCGGGTTAATCAGCAGTTAAACACGCTGTGGCACGATACGATCCATGAATATCACGCCAGCCGTGCTGAGCATGTTGTATCCAAGCTCGTCGTCGAGTTCGGGCGGCATCAGCACGTCCCTGCTGACGGGCGGAACCTCCTCCAGCACGGCCACCGCCAGCGCAGGCGCGATCAAGGCCGGCCTGGTCAACGCCCAAAAGAACGAAGCCAAACAGATGGCCCAGGTCGCCAGGGACCCGCAGGTCGTCAAGGATCTGGCGCGCTACGAGAAGGTCGTGAAGTCCGCCACATCGATCGACGAGGTTCTCAACGACCCGATCGCCCGCAAGGTGCTGATGACGGCAAACGGCCTCAAGGCAGATGTCGACAATATCGGCCTCCTGAAACGCGCCATGATGTCGGATCCCACGGATGCGAACTCGGTCGCCGCACGGATGTCGAGCATCAACGGCGCGTGGATCGATTTCGCCAACAAGTACAATCTCGCTGAATACGGCATCGACCGGCTCCATCCCCAGCAGGATGGCATGGAGGGTCGCTGGAAGATTTCGCTGGAGCGGGAAGGCGAAACGATCGACGCCATGCTGGAGGTCAGCCAGGCCCGCGGTGGCGTGTGGCAGGCGTTTGTCGACGGCGTACAGATTCCGATCATCGTCGATGGCGATGACGTGACGCTCAACCTGCTCTGGCGCGATGACGCGGACGAGCTGCACACCACGACGCTGGAAGGCACGCTGGGCGCGAACGGCATGTCGGGCAAGCAGTTCAATGACGGCGCGCCGATCGAGGACGTGTGGGGCGCAACGCCTTACTTTGCCGATGCGCTCGAAGATGTCCGGACGAACTACATCGCCGAGAAACGCCTCGACATGCTGGACCAGCAGCTGCCGGGTCTTGGCTCCGCGGTGCTGTTCAAGCAGATCGCCGCGAACCTCAAGGACGCGACCGATATCCTGGGCTCGCCCCTCGGCCGCGAAGTCATCACGACCGCCTTCAACATCCCGAAGCAGATCGCACTGCAATCTTTGTTCGCGCAGGAAAAGGTGATCAACCAGCGTGTCGACGCCTCGAAGCTGCAGAACGAAAACTATGTCGACATCATCGCCCAGCGCTATCTGCTGGTGCTGAATGGCGGCCTCGGCGGCGTGACCGCCTAGAAGGCGCACTCCCAGGCTTCAGTCTGGTCCACCCCCGCCGAAGGCGCGGAAGGCGGCAGCCCCCCCCGCCGGCACCGCATCAGCGGCGCGACCACGCACATTTCGGGGGAAAGTCGTTGTCCCCATCCGGAGGAAACAGAAGAATCTTCCGGCCGAATTTCAGCGCACTAGCTGCAGAAATTGGGGGAAGCCCATGCTCAGAACTGTGTGCATGAAAAGCTCGCCTATACTGACTGCGTCCACCCCGCTGGAGGGCAGCTGATCAATGTTCAACAGTGCGGG
>JAVBYB010000528.1 GCA_030824255.1 bacterium | reverse complement strand
CGTCGGCAGGCGGGGGAGGCCGGAATTCTGTTCGGCGAGATGAGCGAGCGTGATGTGCTTTCCGTTGCGCGTTGGCAGCACCATGCCGGGCGGGGCGTATTGCTGGGCAGGCGCATCCAGCGTGACCTCGCCACGGCGCACCATGTCGGCGAGCAGGGTTGTGGTGAAGACTTTCGTGACCGAACCGATCTCGAACACGCTGTCTGGGCCGAGCGGCTTTGCGCCAGCGCCCGGATCGCCATGGGCGACAATGCGCGTTGTGCCGTCAGCTTCGAGCACGCCGAGCACAAGGCCGGTGGCGCGGCCATCTTCGACGCGGGCTTTCAGGAGCTCGGTCAGTTTTGCGTCGTTCGGGAAGACGGTCTGAGCCATGGCGGTTCCTGTGAGGGAGACGGCGAGGAGAAGGGAGGCTAGCGCGCGCATTGTCACTGGTCCTTGTATGCGTCGAGGTCGTCGATCTGGCGCTGCAGGCGGCGGGCGCCGACGAGATTGATGACAAGCAGAACGGCAAACACCGCGACGGCCCAGAACGCGGTGAAGATCAGGGCTATCGCCATGCGATCGCCTGCAGGTCCTTCGGGACGCGACACCCAGAGCGCCGTGATCCAGAGGACGAAGCCGGGCACGAATGGCATCAGGTACCACAGCCAGACGGAACGGAGCGCGTCGCGCTGCTGCACGAGATTGGCGCGATGATGTTCGACCAGCGTGCTGAATGGAGCCGAAGGCGGCAGCGCATGGCGGCGCGAGACGCGATGAAGATTCCACAGCATGAAGAGCGTGCCGGCGATGATCGTGACGTTGGCGATGGGCCAGAGCGGCGTCGCGGGTTCTCTCCACGTTGCATACCAGGCGAAGACCGGGATCACCACGACGGACGCGCCATACTCGATGATGAAGCGACGGCGGATGCGGCTGTCCAGCTTGCGGGCGTGGCCGCGCAGGTCTTCCGTGGTCATCCTGATCGGCGTGTCTGGAAGGGATTGCCAAAGCGACTGCAGGTCCTGGCTTTGAGGCATGTTGGTCATGACGGATCACTTGCGTTGTCCGGCGCGTTGAAGCGTCGGGCCAGAAGGGTCTTTATGCGGTGAATCTTGGTGGCGACGGCGGCGGGGGAGAGGCCGGTGATGTCACCTGTCTCCTTCGCGTCGAGGCCGTCGAGATAGAGCAGCATCACCTGCCGGTCGGGCGGCTTGAGCTGGTGGATCAGCGCCATGAGGCGGGTGAGCGTGTCGGCGGCTTCGAGGCTGTCGGCGGGTGTTGCGGGGTCTGGCGTGTCAGCGGCGTGGTCGAGATCGATCCAGTGCGCGATGCGGGCGCGCTTGTCCTTCAGCACATGGCCGGCGGCGGTGTTGTGGGCGACGCGGTAGACCCACGTGCGCAGCGAGGACAGGCCCTGGAAGTGTTCGAAGCTGCGCCAGAGGGCGAAGTGCATGTCCTGCAGCAGATCGCGTTGGCGCTCCTCATTGCGCTCATAGGCGCGGGCGAGCCGGCCCAGCGCCGGGCCGAATTCGGCTGCGGCGCGGGCGTACTGCTCGTCCTGTGTGAGGCGTCGTGCGTCCATGCCTGTCCCGTAGCCCAGAGGCCTTCGGGACAGATAGTTGCCGGATTTCGACTTTTCTTACAGCGGTCGATGACTACATCGCCACGTAGTTGCCGTGGAAGCCGGGCGGGATCTGGACCGGAATGGTGATGGTCGCCTGTGGCGCGCCTGCGAAATTGCGGGCGTTGAGGATGGTGAAATCGGTGGTCTTCTTCTCCGTGTCGATGACGAAGCCGATGAGCCAGCCTTCATCCTCGCCGCTTGTGGCATGGGCGGGCACGAAGACGAATTCGCCTGGCATCTTGCCCTTGCCGAAGTCATGCACCTCGCGCGTGCCGGCTTCGAGGTCGTGCTTGTAGAGGCGGGAGTCGCCCATGAAGGCCGTGTCGCCGCCTTCGGGCAGGGCGACGGTGTAGGCATAGCGATAGGGCTTGCCGGTGCGACGTTCATCGGGACGCGGGAATTCCTGTGGAGCGGCGTCGATCACCTTGCGGGTGACCTCGCGGACCACCGGATCGATCGTCAGGCGTTCGAATGGCGTGGCCCTGGAGTTGGGGCCCTGCACGGCGTCGTTGAACATGTCGACGTGAACCGCCGCATCCATGATCACCTTGCCGTCTTCCGTCTCGTAGGCGTTGGCCGGGTGGAAGATGTAGCAGGGCTCGACCTCGCACCAGATGATGTCGCTGCCTTTGCCTTCGCGCGGGAGCAGGCCGATGCGAGCCTGATGTTTCGGGTTCCAGCGATAGGGGAAGCTCTCGCCCGAGATCAGCGCCTGCATCGAGAAGGTGACCGGCAGGTCCATGACGATGACGTAAGTCTTTGTGATCATGCAGTCATGGATGGAGGGGCCATTCACCACCTCGATCGGCTCGTTGCGGCGGACCTTGCCGTCGGCGCCGAGGACCGTGTGCCAGATCGTGGTGACTTCGCCGCCAGCATAGCAGATTGCGTGCATCTCGCCGGTATCGGGATCTAGGTGCGGGTGGGCGGAGAAGGCCTTGCCGAACGTGCCGTCGAAGTCCGAGAAGCGGCGCGTCTCGAGCATTTCGCTGACCTCGGCGGGATAGCCGCCGGCTTCCACGATGGCGAGGATCTTGCCGGCGTGGCCGACGACGTTGGTGTTCGGGCTGCCGCGGCCGCGCGGGCCGGCGACGGGCGCTTCGTGCAGGGCTTCGCTGACGGGCGTCGAGCGGATCCAGCGGTTGCGATACCAGAGCGCCTTGCCGTTCTGGATGCGCACGCCGTGCAGCATCGCATCGCCGACGAACCAGTGGTGTGTGGCTGGGTTCGGCATCTTCAGCGGGTTGGGTCCGTTGCGGAGATAAAGGCCATTGAGTGCTGCGGGGATTTCGCCTGTCACCTGCAGGTCGGTGATCGTGTTCTCGTCCTTCAGCGGCGTGTGGATGCCGGTAAGATAGGGGTTCGGGCCCTTCGCGCGACGCATTACGCGGTTGAGGCTGGCGACGCCCATCAGGGCGGGCGTGACGAGGCCGCGAATGGCGGTTTCGACAGGGCTGGTCATGGCGTTTGTCCCTCTTTTATTGTTTTCGAAGGCGACGTTGTGACCGGTTTCAAAGACCGGAGATCATGTTTACAGTGATAACATGGCGAAGAATGATAACAGTGTCAACATCGAATCTGGCCAAGGGGGGGAGGGCGAGCGCTATCACCACGGCGACCTGCGTTCGGCGTTGATCGAGGAAGGGCTGAAGCGGCTTGAGGCCGCGCCTGCAGAGATGCTGAGCCTGCGCGAGATCGCGCGCAATGTGGGGGTTTCGGCGACGGCTGTGTACCGGCACTTCCCTGATAAGCAGGCGCTGATGCACGCGCTGGCGGAGGTTGGCGATGAGCTGATGGCGAGCGAGTTTGAAGTCGCCATGGCCGCCGAAAAGCCCGGCAAGGAAGCCTTCGATGCGATGGGCCGCGCCTATGTGCATTTCGCCCTGAAGAACCCGTCCTTGTTTCGCCTGATGATGACGGGCGACATGAAGGGCGCGGGCGAAAAGTCACGCGGGCGAGCGATGCTGGTCAACGCGATCGCGGAGATGGGACGCGGGCGCGCGGGGCAGGCCGTGCTCGACGTGCGCATAATGCGCGCGTGGGCGATGGTGCACGGGCTGGCGATGCTGATGTTGGACGGACTCGTGCCGGCTGATCCGAAGATGATCGGGAAGGTGCTGGACGCAAACGTGCTTTAGCCCGCGGCCAGTTTTACGTTCGCTATTCTGCGGCCGCGCGTTTCGGCAGTTTCCAGCCGGGGCGCGCGAAGTGGCAGGTGTAGCCGTTGGGGATGCGCTCGAGATAATCCTGGTGCTCGGGTTCGGCTTCCCAGAAGTCGCCGACGGGCTCGACTTCCGTGACGACCTTGCCGGGCCAGAGGCCTGAGGCGTCGACGTCGGCGATGGTGTCGAGGGCGGTGCGCTTCTGGTCTTCGCTCTCGTAATAGATCGCCGAGCGGTAGCTCATCCCCATGTCGTTGCCCTGGCGGTTCTTCGTGCTCGGGTCGTGGATCTGGAAGAAGAATTCCAGCAGGTCGCGGTAGGACCACTTGGCGGGGTCGAAGATGATCTCGATCGCCTCAGCGTGCGTGCCGTGGTTGCGGTAGGTGGCGTTGGGGACGTCGCCGCCGGAATAGCCGACGCGGGTGGAGATGACGCCGGGTTTCTTGCGGATCAGGTCCTGCATGCCCCAGAAACAGCCGCCGGCGAGGACTGCGCGTTCCGTCGTTTTGGCGGTGGTCATGGGAGGGCTCCTCTGAATTGCGCTTCGCGGCCAACATAGTGCGGGAAGCGGACAACCCCTAGTACGCACGTTCAGGGCGATTGGTTACGTGGACGGGTGTTCTGGCGGCTTCATTCGGTAGCGGCCTCAAGCTTTCCCCGAATTTTGGCGAGGAGAACCTGAGCTGCTGCGAGGTCAGCCCGCTTGAAATTCTTCGCAAGCGCGTTGGCCCAAGGCTTCTGTCGCCGGTCCGCCGCCGCATAGGCAGACTGCCCGTTGCGCGTCAGCATCACGAGTTGTGCCCGCCTATGTGCAGGGTTGGCCTTGAACGCCACCAGCCCGGCCACTTCCAACTCGTTGACTATGCGCTGAACGGCTTGCCGCGTCAGACCCATGCTGCGCGCGAGCCAGGACACTGTCTGCGGCTCGTCTGCGTAGTGTATTGCCCCAAGCACCTGCCAACGCGCGCTGGTCAAACCAACATCTGCGATCAGGCGATCGCCGGCGGTCAGCAGCCGCCCGTTGAGGCGGAAAATCTCCAGCACAAGACCGGTCAGAATTTCGCCGTCTGAAGGATGCTCGTCATCGATCATGACCAACTATCGTCATTGACAATGTGTTGTCAACATCCTTAAATGACAACACATTGTCATTTAAGGATAGCGAGATGCTCCGTTTGAAGTCGCTGGACGAGACGTTTCCGATTCAAGCCCAACTGGCCGAAGATCAATCGCCCGTGGTTCTGCTGAACCTGTTCGAGATCGATCAGGCCGATGAGGACGCGCTCATGCGCGCCTGGGAAGCAGATGCCAACTGGATGAAGCGTCAGCCGGGCTACATCTCGACGCAGCTGCACCGTGGCGTAGGCGCCAGCCGGTTGTTACTCAACTATGCAGTCTGGGAATCGATAGCGCACTTCCGGGCGGCCTTCACGCATCCCGAATTCGCTTCCGCTCTGGCGAACTATCCGTCGAGCGCGGTCGCCGCACCGTATCTTTTCCGCAAGCTCTCGGTCGCCAATCTCTGCATGGCGTGATGGCAGGCGCTGTCCCCCATCTGGCGCAAACGATGCGGCTCGCGAACGTCCGCGACGTGTCAGGAACGACCGTTGAGCGCGTCGGCCTTACGACGTCGCCGGTCCCGCCTCGATCACATCCTCGACCGTGCGCAGGCCGGGCTTCGGCGACGTCACCAGCACGGCCATGTTGCCGGGGAGGTGCTTGTTGTCGAGCATCTTCTCGTGCGCGTCCGGAATGTCGGCGAACGGGAAGACTTCGGACATGCACGGGTCGAGGCGGCGTTCCAGCATGAGCTGGTTGGCCTGGCTCGCCTGCAGGAGGTTCGCGAAGTGCGAGCCCTGAACGCGCTTCTGACGCATCCAGAGGAAGCGGGCGTCCATGGTGAGGTTGAAGCCGGTGGTGCCCGCGCAGATGACGACCATGCCGCCACGCTTCACGACGAACACTGAGGTCGGCATCGTGGCTTCGCCGGGGTGTTCAAAGACGACATCGACGTCCTTGTTGCCGGTGATCTGCCAGATGGCTTTGCCGAACTTGCGGGCCTCTTTCATGTACTCGTTGAACTCGGGCGTGTTCACTTTCGGAAGCTGGCCCCAGCACTTGAAATTGTTGCGGTTGATGACGCCCTTGGCGCCCATCGACAGCACGAAGTCGGCTTTTGAATCATCCGAGATCACGCCGATGGCGTTGGCGCCGGCAACGGCGCAGAGCTGCACCGCGTAGGAGCCGAGGCCGCCCGAGGCGCCCCAGACCAGCACGTTCTGGCCCGGACGCAGCACGTGTGGACGGTGACCGAACAGCATGCGGTAGGCGGTGGCGAGGGTGAGCGTGTAGCAGGCCGCTTCTTCCCAGGTGAGGTGTTTGGGACGCTCCATCAGCTGGCGCGACTGGACGCGGCAGAACTGGCCGAACGAGCCATCCGGCGTCTCGTAGCCCCAGATGCGCTGGGTGGGCGAGAACATCGGGTCGCCGCCGTTGCACTCTTCGTCGTCGCCATCGTCCTGGTTGCAGTGGATGACCACTTCATCGCCCGGCTTCCAGCGCTTCACGCGCGAGCCGACCGCCCAGACGATGCCCGAGGCGTCGGAACCGGCGACGTGGAAGGGCTGCTTGTGGACGTCGAACATCGACACGGGCTCGCCTAGGCCGGCCCAGATGCCGTTATAGTTGACGCCTGCCGCCATGACGAGGACGAGCACTTCGTCAGACGCGATCTCCGGCGTCGGCACGACTTCTAGCTGCATGGCCTGCTTTGGGCGGCCCTGACGCTCGCGCCGGATCGCCCAGGCGTGCATGTTCTTGGGTACGTGGAAGTTCGGCGGAATCTCGCCAACCGCGTACAGGTCTTTGACTTCCCGAGTCGCTGCGCCGTCTGCCACTTGATACTCTCCCGCCGTACTGCTTGGCCCCTGATACGCCGTGACTTTCTGTCCGCACGGTTAGCCAGAGGCCGTCAAGCGGGCGTCACATTGTCCAAGAGCAGGTCGGATTGCAAGCAATCTTGTTGCGCTGCAATAGCGGGCAGGGTGCGTGGCAGCAAAGCCTATCCCGCAGTTTGGGATCAGGCGGGGCTTTTTGCCTCAGTCCCGGCGTCAGGCAGGACGGATTCGGCGGGTGTGTCCGGGCAATTGGCCGAGATTTGCAGGGCCGGTTCGGCGCGCGGCGCAGTGACGCCGGCGATCACGACGAAGGCCATCGCGGCGCAGAATGCGCCGAGACCGATCAGTGGGCGAAATGGAATGCGCATCTTGTGTCCCCAGAACGCCGGAGCCATGGACACGCTCAGGCGACCGACGGACGATCAGGACCGATTGGGGCGGCCCCATGGCAGGAGACATTAAATGACACGGCAGGCCTGGGTGAACGGCGTCTATGTGGCGGCGGACGAGGCGAGAATCTCGCCATTCGATCGGGGCTTCCTGTTTGCGGACGGCGTCTATGAGGTGACCGCTGTTTATGGCGGCCAGCTCGTGGACATGAAGCGCCATCTCGACCGGCTGGAGCGGTCCTTGCGCGAACTGAAGTTTGGCGCGCTGCCGGATCGCAAGGAGCTGGAGGAGGTGCATCGCCGGCTGGTGGCCGATAACGGGATCGACGAGGGCTATGTCTACCTGCAGGTGACGCGCGGGACATATGCAGGCCGGGATTTCGTCGCGCCGGATGCGCCGCGTCTCACCTGCTTTGCGTTCGGCGAGAAACGCCCGCTGATCGACACGCCGTCTGCGCGCAACGGTTCGCGCATCGTGACGCTCCCCGATATTCGCTGGGCCCGGCGCGACATCAAGTCGACGGGCCTGCTGGCGCAGGCGTTGGCCAAGACGGAAGCCAAGGGGCGGGGGGCGGATGATGCCTGGCTGGTGGCGCCCGACGGGCAGGTGACGGAGGGCGCGTCGTCGAACGCATGGATCGTGACGCAGGATGGCGAAATCATAACGCGCGCAATTTCCAACATGATCCTCGCGGGCGTGACGAGGCATGCATTGTTCGATGCGCTGGGTCAGCGAGGCGGAAAAATCACGGAGCGGGCGTTTACGGTGGGGGAGGCGGTGGTGGCGGCGGAGGCGTTCGCCACGGCGGCGACGGGACTGGTAACGCCGGTGGTGGAGATCGACGGCGTGAAGCTGGGCGACGGCAAGCCGGGCAAGA
>JAVBYB010000115.1 GCA_030824255.1 bacterium | reverse complement strand
AAGTTGGCGGTCGCGTGCTGTTCGGCCCGCTCACCTTCAAGGTCACGGGCCCGGAACGCATCCACATCGCCGGCGGCAACGGGGCTGGCAAGTCGACATTGCTGAAGCTCATCACCGGCGAACGTGCGCCTGCATCCGGCTCCATCCGCCGCCTCGATGGCCGCATTGCCATGCTGGACCAGCATGCGGATACGCTCGATGACACGTGCACGCTTCTGGAGAACATGCGGGCGGCCAACCCGGAGCTCGACGACAACGAAGCCTACGCCGCGCTCGCCCGCTTCGCTTTCCGCAACAAGAAGGCGCATCAGATCGTCGGCACGCTCTCCGGCGGCGAGCGCCTGCGCCTCTCGATGTCGATCCTGCTCGCCTCAGCCACGCCGCCGCAGCTTCTGCTGCTGGATGAACCGACCAACCATCTCGACATCGATTCCATCGAAGTCATCGAAAAGGCGCTCATCGCCTACGACGGCGCGCTCATCGTGGTCAGCCACGACCCGGTGTTCATCGCGGCGATCGGATGCAGCAGGGAGATCAGGCTTTGACGCCGCCCAGCTTGCAGATGTGCTTCCACTCATCCTCTGACACGGGCTGGACCGACAGGCGGGTGTTGTTCACCAGCACCATGTCCTTCAGCGCCGGATCCGCCTTCGCGTGGGCCAGCGATACGGTCGTCTTCAGCGGCTCAATCGCGCGGATGTCTGGCGACACCCACGGCCCGCTCTCCGCCGTTGGATCGGGATAGGCTGTCTTCACCACTTCCCCGATGCCCACCACGGCCTTGTCCGCGTTCGAATGGTAATAGAACACGCGCTCGCCCGGCTTCATCGCCATGAGGTGCAGCTTGGCGCCGTGATTGCGCACGCCGGTCCACGCCGTGCCCTTCTTTCCGGCCTTCACGAGGTCATCCCACGAAAAGACATCCGGCTCCGATTTCACAAGCCAGTAAGCCATCGACCTCTCCATCACACCGGATGCTGGACGTCAGACCCATCCAGTCGCCGCGCCTTCCGCAATCCCGGGAACAGCCAGGCCCACGCGCCTGCAACCACAATCGCTCCCGCGCCGCCAATGACAACTGCCGGCACCGCGCCAACAGCGCCAGCGCCAATGACATGCGCCATCGTCCCCGCGCGGAATTCCCCCAGCTCATTCGAAGCCGACACGAAAACGGAATTCACCGCATTCACGCGCCCGCGTACTTCATCCGGCGTCCACAATTGCAGCAAGGTCTCGCGAACCACGACGCTAACCATGTCGGCAGCCCCAAGCAGGATCAGCGCGAAGATCGACAGCCAAGCGACAGTCGAAAGCCCGAACACCACGGTGAATAATCCGAACAGGGCCACGCAGACGAACATTATATGTCCGGCATGGTCGCGGATCGGGAAGGCGGCAAGAATGCCGGCCGTAATGATGGCGCCGATTCCCGGCGCGGCGCGCAGCCAGCCCAGGCCCTCGGGCCCCAGCATCAGGATTTCTTCGGCATAGATCGGTAACAGTGCGATGACCCCGCCCATCAACACGGCAAATAGGTCGAGCGAGATCGCGCCGAGAATCACCTTCTGCTTCCAGATGAAGCGGAAGCCTTCCAGCATGTTGTGGAGAGTAGGGCGTTCCTTCGGCGGCGCCTTGGGTGGCTTAGGGATCGCAAACACCAGAAGCGCTCCGAGGGCCATGAAGAAGAACGCGGTGCTATAGGCAATCTCCGGCCCATGTCCGTTCAGGAATCCGCCGAGCTCGATATGGCCGACATCCGACAGCCAGCTGGCAAAGCCGGGCTCGCCCAGCCCGAGCAGCAGTCCGCCGGCAGCTGGTCCGACAATGGTCGCGGCCTGCCACGCCGAAGAGTTCCAGGTCACGGCATTGGCGAAATCGTGGGCAGGCACCAGTGAAACAACCAACGAAGACGACGCTGGCCCAAGGAATGCGCGGGCAACGCCGAACACGACCAAGACCATCAGCATCAGGGTGGGAGTTATGGCTCCGGTAAGGGTCAGGAGCATCATGGCGAGGCCGCACGCAGCCGCCAGCAGGATGGAAAGACCCATGATCATTCTGCGGCCGAATTGATCGGCCGCCGTGCCTGTGATTAGGACGAGCAGCGCGAGGGGCAGGAACTGGACGAGGCCGACAAGGCCTGTGAACAGCGCCGACTTGGTCAGCGCGTAGATGTGCCAGATGACGGCGACCGACAGGATCTGGGCGCCAAAGGTCGTGAAGACCCGGGCGACAAAGTAGAGCACGAAGGAGCGGTGCCTGAAGGCTGCGAACCGGGCAGGCTGGCCGCCCGGCTGGGTTCCATCGGCGGTTGTTTCGGTCATGTCAGGCGGGGAGGTGTGCAGAGATTCTCATCGATCCCGCTTCATAGACGCTGGCGCCCGGAGGCTGGCAAGGCCTCTCGACAATCCTGAACGATTCCACGTGAGGTACGATGCGTTCCGTCTGCAATGCCTCTTTGTGCCGATCTGGCGCCTAGCGAGCCAGCAGAATCAGGCGGGTTCCACGTTTCGGCGGGTGCGCGGACTGCCCGGAAATCGTGCGAGACGCTGCGTTCCGTGTTTGCCGGCCATTATTGGCAGCTGGCTATTGCGTTAGCGAATTTGAAACGCGAGACAGGTTAAGGGGAGCGATTGGAATCCGCGCGGAGTGAGTCGCGCGATCTGGAGCCACGTGCCCATGTTCGGCAAACTCTTCAGCCTGATGTCGACAGACATGGCAATCGACTTGGGTACGGCCAACACCCTGGTCTATGTGAAGGGCCACGGTGTCCAGCTCGATGAACCTTCCGTCGTTGCCTATGTGAACCAGAACGGCCGGAAGGTTGTTCATGCGGTCGGCAAGGAAGCCAAGATGATGCTTGGCAAGACGCCGATCTACATGGAAGCGGTCCGCCCCATGCGCGACGGGGTCATTGCCGACTTCGAAGTCGCCGAGGAGATGATCAAGCGGTTCATCCAGAAGGTGCAGGTTCGCCGCTCCTTCATCGCGCCCGTGATCATCATCTGCGTTCCCGCCGGTGCGACGCCGGTTGAGCGCCGCGCCATCCAGCAGTCAGCCCAGATGGCAGGCGCGCGCCAAGTCTACCTAATCTACGAACCCATGGCCGCCGCCATCGGCGCAGGCCTGCCGATCGACGAACCGTCGGGCTCGATGGTGGTCGATATCGGTGGCGGAACGACCGAGGTGGCCGTGCTCTCGCTTGGCGGTCTGGTCTATTCGCGTTCCGTGCGCGTCGGCGGCGACAAGATGGACGACTCGATCGTCAACTATCTGCGCCGCGAAGAGAACCTGCTGATCGGCGAGGCTTCGGCCGAGCGCATCAAGAAGGAAATCGGCACCGCCAAGGCGCCGGAGAACGGCAAGGGCATGTCGCTCGACATCCGCGGCCGCGACCTGATGAACGGCGTGCCGAAAGAGATCGAAATCACCGAGGCAATGGTGGCCAAGGCCCTCGCTGAGCCGGTGACTCAGATTGTCGACTCCGTGAAAACAGCCCTTGAAGCGATGCCGCCGGAACTTGCCGCCGACATCGTCGACAAGGGCATCGTCCTGACTGGCGGCGGCGCACTCCTGCGCAACCTCGACGTGGTGCTCCGTGAGCGGACTGGCTTGCCGGTCACAGTGGCTGAAGATCCGCTGAAATGCGTCGTGCTTGGCTCTGGGAAAGTGCTAGAGAATCTCGACAAGATGAAGGGCGTGCTGGCGCCGGAGGTCTAGGCTTCCGGCTGAGCCGCAGGACGCGATCGTCCGCGAGGAGCCACTATGGCCTGGTACGGGAACAGACGGTCGGGACAGCCGCGCGTTGGCGCGCGGGCGGTCGTGGTTGGCCTGGGCATTGCCATGATCGGCGTGCTGGCGATCCAGACATCCGCCGTCGTTCGTTCCGGCATCGAAGAGTCGCGCCGTTCCATGGACGGAACAACCGCCAGCATGGCGGGCTTTGCCTCGGGCCTGGCCGGATGGTCGTTCGGCTTTGGCCGCAGCCCCGAAGATGAGGCGCGTATCGCCGAGCTTGAAACGCAGATCCGCGATCTCCACCGCTGGAAGGATCTCGCCGAGACGATGGCGCTTCGCATGGAGCGCTATGAGAAGCTTCTCGACCTCGTGGGTGAAACGCAGGGCCAGGCCGTGACCGCCCGGATGGTCGCCGAGGAGAACGGTCCGTTCGCGGCCTCCAAGATCGCCAACGCCGGCGCCGCGAATGGCGTGCGCGAAGGCTATTCCGCAATCAACGAGTATGGCCTTGTTGGCCGTGTGGTGCGTGTGGGGGAATACACCTCGCGCATTCTGATGCTCACCGACTTCTCCAGCCGCATCCCCGTCATGGGCACGAAGTCCGGCGACCGGGCGCTGCTCGTTGGCGACAACGGCACAGGCGCGCGCCTGATCGAGCCCGAGACTCCCGACAAGATCGTGGAGGGCGAGATTTGGGTCACGTCCGGCGACGATGGAAAGATGCCGCTGGGAGTCCGCGTCGGCACGGCGCGCAAGGTCGGGGAGGAGTGGCGTCTCGATCTCTCGATGGAAGCTGCATCGGTCGATTTCGTGCGCCTTGTGCCGCCGCCTGACTTTGCCTCGCCTGACGCGGTGCCGCCGCTTGGCGGCGTGCAGGAAAACACTGACTCGACTCTCCGCACCGTGAACGCAGGCCCGACCACGCTTGCCGCGCCGCCAGCGGCTGCTCCCGCGGGCGCGGTTCAGCGTCCGCCAGTCGCCACCACCGCACCGCCCGTCACGACACCGGCGGCAGCGCCCGCCACAAATCCCGCCACGCCCGCGACAGGGCGGGGAGGGCAGCGGTGACGGCAGCCTGGCGTCTCTGGGTGTTGTTGCTGGTCGTCATTGCGGGCCTGACAACCGCTGTCGGCATGACGGCAGGTTTCGGCGCTATCTGGTGGCCGGTCGCCGGCCTGTGGCTTGCGGCTGGCCTTGCGTGTTTTGGCCTGTCGGTCTGGGTGGCTGGCCTGCTGATCATGCTGGGCGTTGCAATGGACCTGATGGGCGAAGCGCCTGTTGGCTCCTGGCCGCTTGCGCTGCTCAGCGCCTATGGCGTCGCGCTTGTGGCGTGGGACCGTCAGCCGCCCATTCCGGTTGTCGGCGCCGAGATCATTTCCGTGGTTGGCGGCTTTGCCGCCGCCATGATTGCGCTGGGCATGGCCGCCAGCGTTGCCGGCGAACCGGGCTTTGCACGCGGCGCCCTGACGGGCGATTTCATCATGACCGCCATGCTTTGGCCGCTCGTGCGGTTTGTAATCCTGCCAGCCTCCATCAGGGTCGCGAGACGATGAACAGGGACTGGAAAAACCTCTTTCCGTCGCGCCGGATGATCTTCCTCGGCGCAGGCGGCGTTGTGCTGCTGGGCCTCACGGCGCGGCTTGCCGAACTGCAGCTGTTCCGCCAGGCGGAGTTCGAGACAAAGGCGCGCGAAGTTCGCATCAAGCTCGAGCCCGCCCCGCCGCACCGTGGCACGATCTACGACCGCACCGGCCGTGAGCTCGCCAGCTCCAAGCGCAATTTCTATGTGACGCTCCGCCCTGAAGTGGCTGGCAAGACGCACGAAGAAATCGGCAGCGTCATCGAGCGCGTCGGGCGCCAGCTGCGCCTCAGCGACTCCAAGATGCGCTCGCTCCTGCAGGAAGCCACCAACGGGCCGCGGCACCGCGATATCCTGGTGGCGGACGATCTCACCTGGCAGGAATTTGCGCAGGTCAATGTGATGGCGCCGGAGCTGGCGGGCATCAGCGCCGAAGTGGGTGAGCTGCGCTCCTATCCGCTGCAGGCCGCCTTCTACCACACGATCGGCTATGTTCAGAAAGCCAACGACGCGGACATCGCCCGCATCGTCGAGCAGGAATTGAAGGCCATGAACGAGGCGCCGGATGCGCCCGCGGGCGTGGCCCGCGCCGCCGCCATTCGCCGCCTCTACAAGCATCCGGCCATGCGCGTGGGCAAGCAGGGCATCGAGTCCTATGGCGAGACTGACCTGAAGGGTGAGCCGGGGCGCATACGCCTGCTGCAGAATGCGACGGGCCGCGTGATCGACCGCCTGCCGAGCGAAGACCTTGCAGGCCGTCCCGGCGCGGATGTCGTGCTGACCATCGACGCCGAGCTGCAGAACTACGCCATCCAGCGTTTCGGCGCAGAAGCAGGCAGCGCCGTGATGATCGACGTCACGACTGGCGAAGTCGTCTGCATGATGTCGACGCCGGCGCCGGACCCGAACCTGTTCGTCAGCGGCATCGCCTCAGCACCCTATAAGGCGTTGCGCGAGGACGAGCGCAATCCGCTGTATCACAAGGCCTATGACGGGATTTATCCGCCGGGCTCCACCTTCAAGATGATCGTCGCCGCCGCAGCGCTGGAATCCGGCGCGATGAAGCCGGAGGATCAGGTCAGCTGCCCCGGCAAGGCCTGGTACTATACCCGGTACTACAATTGCTGGCGGCCCGAGGGCCATGGCGTGGTGAACCTTCACACCGGCCTGCAGAAGTCCTGCGACTGTTACTTCTATCGCGCGGCCGAGCGCACCGGCATCGAGGAGATCGCCAAGGTCGCCAAGCGTTTCGGCCTTGGCCATCGCTACGAGCTGGGGATCACCGGCGGCAAGTCGGGCGTCGTGCCGAACAATGAGTGGAAGCTCAACAATCCGCGCATCAAAGAACGCTGGTATCCGGGCGACACGATCAGCGCCGGTATCGGGCAGGGCTATGTGACCGCCTCGCCGTTCGAGCTGGCGGTAATGGTCTCGCGTATTGCCGGCGGGCCGCAGATGCCCGATCCGCACATCATCGCCAACGGCATCCGCGTGCCGGACCCGACGATCACGCCGATGGGCGAGTTCAAGCCGGGCGTGCTGGAAGCCGTGCGCGCCGGCATGTTCGCGGTGACGTCCGAAGGCGGCGGTACGGCCGTGCGTTCTGGCGAACTCGACCCCGAGGGCAAGCTGCCGGCGCCCTACACGAATGCCCGCATGGCCGGCAAATCCGGTTCGGCGCAGGTGCGTGTCATCACGGCGGCCGAGCGCGACTCGCGCGGCCGCGCCATCGCCAACGACAAGCTGCCGTGGAAGCTGCGCGACCATGCGCTGTTCGTCGCCTTCGCGCCGGCGGACAAGCCGCGTTATGCGGTATCCATCATCGTGGAGCATGGCGGGTCGGGCTCAAGCGTTGCTGCGCCAATCGCGCGCGACCTGCTGGCGCATGCCCTGCGTTACGATCCGGGTGGGCGAAAAGCGTTCGTGCCGCAAACGCGCGACGTGGCGGCGAGCGAAGGCGGAGCCCAGCCCACATGATCCGCAAGGATACGCTGCTCTACAAGCTGACGCAGCTGCACTGGTTCCTGCTGCTGACGATCATCGCCATGGCGATGTTCGGCGCGCTGGTGCTGTTCTCTGCGGGCTCAAGCGCGCACGACCTTGAGACGGGGCTGCTGAAGATCGATGCGCGCTACGCGGTCGATCACCTGTTCCGTTTCAGCGTTATGCTCGTCGTGATGCTGGTGGTGGCGCTGCTGCCTCTGCGTCTGTGGGCGGCGCTGGCTTATCCGGGATATGCGTTAGGCGTGGTGTTGCTGCTCGCGGTGGACCTGACGGGCAATATCGTGAAGGGCGCGCAGCGCTGGCTGGATATCGGTCCGCTGACGCTGCAACCGTCGGAGCTCATGAAGATCGCTGTGCCGCTGGCAATGGCGCGCTATTACCATCAGATGTTCGCGGCCGGGCGCACCGGTTTGTGGATCCATCTCGTGGCGCTTGTGATTCTCGCGGTCCCGGTGGCGTTCGTGCTGAAGCAGCCCGATCTCGGCACGTCGATCATGATCGCGGGGGCGGGATGCGCGGTGATTTTCTTCTCGGGGATCAGCTTGCGGGTCGTGGGGCTGGTGGTCCTGCTGCTCGCGCTGGCGACGCCTGTCGTCTACTTCTTTGGCCTTC
>JAVBYB010000448.1 GCA_030824255.1 bacterium | reverse complement strand
CCGCACACGTCTTCATCGATGCGGATCAGAAGCACAAACTCACGGCGCGGCTCGAAAACGCGTTCGACGAGACCTACCGCACGAGCGCCGGCCGCTCCGCGCCGTCTGCCGGCTTCGACACGACGCCAGCGTTCGTGTTCGGATTCCGTGGCGTGCCGCAAACGCTGCACGTTTCCTACAGCTACGCCTTCTAGGAAGGGACGGGCGCCGCAACTGGCTCCTCCCCGCCAGGTGCAGCGCCCGTCATGTACGATGATCCTGAAATCGCTCATCATCGTGCACCGGTATGTCGGCGTGGTGCTGGGCGTTCTCATGACGTTGTGGTGCATCTCCGGCTTCGTGATGATGTACCAGCCCTACCCCTCCACCTCGCCACACGAACGTCAGGCAGGGCTCGAATCCCTCAACCTCGCGCAATGCTGCAACGAGATCCCGCTCGCCCTCACCGATCCGTTGATCAACGCACGGATCGAGATGCTGAACGGCGCGCCCATCTTGCGCACCATCGCAGACGGCGGACCCGCCACCTATGATCTCGCCGCTGGCGCCGAACTGACGCCTCTCTCCGAAACCGCCGTCCGCGATGTCGCGGAGATCTATGCCATCGGCAACAACATCTCCGGCAGTATCGTCAAGCTCACCACCATCCACAACGACCAGTGGAGCGTGCAGGGTGCGCGTCGCTGGCAACCGCTCTGGAAGGTTGAGTTTGACGACGCAGCGACCAGCCGCGTCTACGTCAACGGCAAGACCGGCGAGATCGTGCAGGACACCAACGGCCACGAACGCTTCTGGACGTGGCTGGGCGCGATCCCGCACTGGCTCTACCCCACTGTCATCCGCGAGAACCCGCCGCTCTGGAATGACCTGGTGATCTGGTCGTCCGCGGTCGGCTGCTTCCTCGTCATCACGGGGATGATCATCGGCTTTATCCGCCTGCGCGGCCGCTCGGGAAAATGGTGGCCCTATCGCAACCGCCCGATATGGATGTGGCACCATGTGCTTGGCACATTCGCCGGCGTCCTCGTGCTCACCTGGACGTTCTCGGGCCTTCTCACCATGAGCCCCTGGGGCCTGCTCGAAAGCAAGTCCGCCATCGAGCGCGATCAGGTAACCAGCACGATGACATGGGGAGACGCCCTCGCCATCATTGACCACGCCAGGGCCACCCCCGCCCTTGCAGGCGCGGTCACACTCCGCGCCGCGCCCTTCATGGGCAAGCCCTACCTTATCGCCATCGGGCGAGATGGAACAGAAACGCGTCTTGGGGCGAATGGCCATGCGCCCCTCACGCAAGACGAACTCGAAGCCGGAATGCAGGCCCGCGGGGGCCTACTCGCCTCGGCCAAACTCGACGTCCTGACCCAGGAGGACGACTACTATTACGGGCACAAACAGCCTGTGACTTTCCCGGTCTATCGGCTGACGCTGCAGGACCCCGACCAGACTCACGTCTACTTCAACGCGACGACCGGCGACGCCCGCATCATTGACGCGACGTCGAAGCGTTATCGCTGGTGGGAAAGCGGCCTGCACAGTCTCGACTTCGCTTTCATGCGCGCCCGCCCGGTGTGGGACATCATCACGCTCATCCTGCTGGCCGCTGTCACCCTCGCATGCGCCACCGGCGCATGGATGTCATTCACCCGCGTCGGCGCCGACGTTTCACGCCTGAAGGAGCTACTGAAACGGAAGTGATGCGATCAAGAACCCGAGCTTCAGACCCATGGTTCGGAACCTGTGCAATTCCTCCTCCTGCCAGGCACCGCCATGCCAACTGCCGCCGCGGATCTATCCGCGGCGGCTTTTTGCTGGCTGGCAGGGAAGTCGATCAGGCGTCTTCGAGCACGAAATTGTCGGGGTCGGTGCAGGACAACTCCATCAAGCCCTCCTCCACCCGCGCGCTCTCGATCACGCCATCGCGCACCATCAGCATGTAGCGCTGCGAACATTCGCCAAGAAACATCTTGGGTTCATGCGTCTGCAGCCCTAGCGCGCGTGTGAGATGGAGATTTCCATCGGCGAGGAAGCGGATCCTGCGCGCAGGATCGACGGTCTTGGCCCACGCCTCGGTGGCATAGGGATCGCTGCTCACAACACAGATGACCTGCTCGAATCCCGACTGAAGCAGGCGATCCACGTTTCGGACCAGGCTCGGCAGATGCTTGCCGGAGCACACGGGAGAGAAAGCCGCCGGCACGCCGACAATGATCGACCTGCCTCGCGCCACCACATCGGACGCACGAACCGACAGTAGGTGGCCATCGACCATCTCGCCGACCCGCACCAGCGGCACACGTGTTCCGATAAGCTTGTTTGGCATCTGCGTTATCCGACACTGCGGACCCTTCACGCAGCGTCATACCCGGCATCGATTGGGAAGCCGTTAAAATCGAGGGCCAATCTGTTAGGATTGGCCCTCGAAGTTTCAGATCTGATCAACCGGGAACCGGTAGAGACGGCCACAGAACTGGCAGTCAGCCGTGATGGCCCCCTCATCCTTCGCAAGCTCCAGCACCTCTTCCCGCGGCATCTGCCGCAGCGTGTCGAGAAGCTTTTCGTCGGAACAGGTGCACTTGTCCGTCAGCGGTTTTGGCGGCTCAAGCCGGACGCCGCTCTCGTGGAAGAGGCGCAGCAGCAGTTCGGCCGACGATACGTCCGGATCGACAAGTTCCAGGTCGGTGATCGTGTCGAACAGGTGACGGGCATTGTCCCACGGCTCGTCTGTCGCGCCGCGCGTGGCGTCGCCTGCAACCTGCTGGATCAGCGCGCCGCCCGAGCGCCAGCGCTTTGTGCCGCCGGGCTCGGAAATCTCCGCCACGGTGAGACGCACGCGCGTCGGAACCTGCTCCGACTGCGAGAACCACATCTGGGCGCAGTCGGCCAGTGTCGCACCCTCGATCGGCACCATGGATTGCCATGGCGCCTGATCGGGATCGTTCGGCTGCAGCAACAGGGCGAGCACACCCCGGCCCAGCGCCTGCGGGATATGCGGGCGCTGACCCTTGTTCACGCGCTCGACGAAATCCCACTTCTCCTTGTTGAGACGCAGGTAGCCGCGCACGCCGCCATCCGACCGCGCTTCCGCGACCAGCAGCGACACCGGGCCTTCGCCCTGCGCCTGCACCATCACGCGCCCCTCGAACTTCAGCGAAGCCGAAACCAGCACCGCCAGCGTGACCGCCTCTCCAAGGAGATGGGCCGCCCAGCGCGGGTAAGCGTGGCGTTTGAGAATGGGGTCGAGCACGCCGTCGCCCAGCCGCGCAATGCGGCCGCGAACGGACGTATCCTCGATCTGGAAGGAGGCGACGAAGTCGTCGCCCGCGCCCAAAAGGTCTGTTTGCATGGTGTTCTCGGCCATGCCCGGGGAGCTAGCATGTATGGACATTCGCGCCAAATGGGGATGACGCCGCGCCTATTCAACCGAGCCTTGGCCCGGCCCACGTCTTTCCCGCCGGCACCGATCCGAGCAGAAGCGCACCTCGTTCCAGCACCGTTCCCACTTCTTGCGCCAGGAGAACGGGCGGCCGCAGCCGGCGCACGGCTTGGACGGCAGGTCGGCCTTGGCCACCGCCTTTCCTGCCTCCCCCTTCAGGCGCCTGCCGGCCACGGCTTTCTCCTTCCGATGCGCCCGTTTTTAGACCGGCGCGGTAAACCCCCAACGCATGCCCTGCGTATCAGGCGCATGCTCATGCGCTTTCCCCACCTGTTACGATCGGACCCGACAACCAGATGCCGGCAAGCGGCTGGTTCTGGGCGCAGCACATGACGCTGATCTCGCTCCCAGAAGACTACACAGCCGCCGTTTTCGGCGCGTCCGGCGGCATAGGGCGCGCCCTCACCGAGCAGCTGGCGTCAGACCCGCGCTGCCAGTGCGTGTACGCCGGAACACGATCCTCGCCGGCGCCCGCGAGCGCAAGAATCACGCCTTTCCCGTTCGATCTCACCGATGAGGCGTCCATCCAGCGCGCCGCAGATTCCGTGGGCGCCCCTGATATTGTCATCGTCGCGACAGGCGTCCTGCACGACGACATCCTGAAGCCTGAAAAGACGCTGCGCTCACTCGATGCCGCCGCCCTCATGCGCGCCTTCGCCATCAATGCGGCCGGCCCCGCACTGATTGCACGCCACGTTCTGGCGAAAGCGCCGCGCAACCGTCGCATGCTGTTCGCCGTCCTGTCCGCAAAGGTCGGCTCCATTTCAGACAACCGGCTTGGCGGCTGGCACAGCTATCGCGCCGCCAAGGCCGCGCTCAACCAGATTATCCGCACCTTCTCCATCGAGCTTGCGCGTACCCATCCCCAATGCGTCTGCGTCGCGCTCCATCCAGGCACGGTCGACACAGACCTGTCGCGACCCTTTCAGGCGGGGGTCAGCGCGGACAGACTTTTCTCACCCGAACAGGCCGCGCGACAGCTTCTCACTGTACTGGACGGCCTATCGCCAGTCGCTTCCGGCCGGTTGATTGGCTGGGACGGGCAGGAAATCCCGCCTTAGGCCATGGTGTCATGGGCCAGAAAGGAACAGCAGCGCCAAACCTCTGACCCCTGGCTGAAGACGCCCTGCCGAATTCAGGCCGGCAGAGCCGGCTGCACAACACTGGCCGCATGCGTCAGGGGGAACACGATCCGCAGGCTTAGCCCCGGACCGGCCTCCGACTGTTGCATCCGCCCGCCAATCTGGCTGACAGATGCGGCGATGATGCGCAGTCCCAGGCCGGGTTTCCCCACGCCGGCCGCTGGTGACGCGCCAACGCCATCATCCGCACAGACCAGTTCCGCCATCCCGTCTTCCACACCACGCATCGCGATCCGGATCGTACCCGCCCGGCCATCCGGAAACGCATGCTTGAGCGAGTTCGCGGCGAACTCGCTGACAATCATCCCGACCGAAGACGCCAGCCGGCTGTCCACGATCAGCGGTTTGGCCTCGACCACCACGGCCACATTCCCACCGGCGTTGCGTCCCAGCAGGTTGCCCAGCCGGTTGAGATACCGTCCTAGATCCACCGTCTCCGACGCCCCCGCCAGCGACAGCTCGTCATGCACCAGCGAGATCGTCTGCAGCCGCGCCGCCACATCATCCAGCGCCGCTTTCACACTCGCGTCCTTGGACTGGCCGCGCTGCAGCGCCACAAGCGACGACACCGCCTGCAGCGAATTCTTCACCCGGTGGTCGATCTCTTTCACCAGCGTATTCTGGATCTTCAGCGCCCGCCGCAGATCAAGCTGCTTCATTACCTGACGCGCGATCACCTGCAGGGAGCGCCGCTGGAAATCGTCCAGCTTGCGCGAGCGATAATCCAGCACGCACAATGTGCCGAGCGGCAGCCCGTCTTCCGTCTGCAGCAGCGCGCCGGCATAGAAACGCAGTCCGGGCTCTCCCGTGCAAAGCGCGTTGTCCGCCATGCGACGGTCAGTCAGCGTGTCCTCGATTTCCATGAAATCCTGTTCGAGGATTGCGTGCGCGCACAGCGAGGTATCGAGCGGGGTTTCCCTTACGCCCAGTCCGGTCTCTGCCTTGAACCACTGACGATCCGCGTCGATCAGGTTCACCACAGAGATCGGCGTGCCGCAGATCGTCGCCGCCAGCTCAACCAGCTCGTCGAAGTCGGATTCACGCGGCGTATCGAGGATTTCATAGGACTGGAGCGCAGCCAGCCGCGCAGCCTGTCGAGGATGGGGAGCTGCCTTCACCGGGTTCCTCGGGACGCTGAATGTCTGCTGAGCACTCTATATAGCTGTCCAAGGGCATATTGGCGAGGCGGAGAGGAGATGACGCCCAGTCGCCCGCTTTTTGGCTTCATCGAGTGAGACGAACGTCGCTTTGCCGCGTACAAGCCGCTCAAAGGGACCGGGACAACCCGGCGTCCGCCATGGGAGAACACCCCGCATGAGCGATCGGGACAAGACCTCGGACCCCGTCTCCGCCCGGATCCGCGCGCGTATCCAGAAGGCGAAGCGCCGCTTCCACGCCAATGACAACATCGCCGCCTTCATCGAGGCCGGCGAGCTTGAAGCGCTGCAGGCCGAGGTTGAGGGCAAGCTGCGCGGCGTGCTTGAAAGCCTCGTGATCGACACCGAAAGCGATCACAACACGCACGACACCGCCAAGCGCGTCGCCAAGATGTACATCACCGAAGTATTCAAGGGCCGCTATCACGCCGCCCCGCCCGTCACCGAATTCCCCAATGTGGAATCCCTGAACGAACTGATGATCGTTGGCCCGATCACCGTGCGCTCGGCCTGCAGCCACCACCTCTGCCCCATCATGGGCCGGCTCTGGATCGGCCTGATGCCCAACGAGCACTCGAACCTCATCGGCCTGTCGAAGTATGCGCGTCTGGCCGAGTGGATCATGTCCCGCCCGCAGATCCAGGAAGAGGCCATCACCCAGATGGCCGAACTCCTGCTCGACAAGGTGCGGCCCGATGGCCTCGCCGTCGTGATGGAGGCCGACCATTTCTGCATGCACTGGCGCGGCGTGCGCGACAACGAAACCAAGATGATCAACTCGGTGATGCGCGGCTCCTTCCTCAAGGATCCGAACCTGCGCCGCGAGTTCCTGTCCCTGCTTAACCTGAAAGCCTGACCGCCATGCTTGTCCGCTGCCTTTACGCCAGTCGCGCCGCCGCCGGATCTGGCCCCGCCATGCTCGATGACATCCTCACCCAGTCCCGCCGCAACAACCCTACCAAGGGCATCACCGGCCTGCTCTGCGTTTCGAAGGACGTCTTCATCCAGCTTCTCGAAGGCGGCCGCGACGAAGTGTGTGACCTCTACAACGCCATCGTCCGCGACCCCCGCCACGAGCATGTGCGCCTGCTGGCCTATGACGAGATCGACCAGCGCCAGTTCGGCAACTGGACGATGGGCCGCGTCGATCTCACGCGCATAAATCCCAGCCTGATGCTGAAATACTTCACGCGCGCCGAACTCGATCCGTTCAGCGCCTCGGGCGGCGCCACGCTGGCCCTGCTCGGCGAACTGGTCGCATCCGCCTCGATCATCGGGCGCGGGGAGTAGGCCCCACCGACTACCCGTTCAGGCACCACTCCAGCACAGCCTTCTGTGCGTGCAGGCGGTTTTCGGCCTCGTCGAAGATCAGTGATTGCGGCCCGTCGATCACGTCGGCGTCCACTTCCTCGCCGCGATGCGCCGGCAGGCAGTGCAGGAACTTCGCCCCGCCATTCGCCAGCTTCATCAGTTCGCCCGACACCTTGTACGGCCCCAGATCAGTGAGGCGCTTGTCGGCGTCGAGATCGCCCATCGAGACGAACGTATCCGCCACAACCACGTCCGCGCCGATCACCGCCATCTTGGGATCGGTGAACAGGTCCACGCGCCCCTGCTCGCGGCGCGCGCGCTCCACGTCTTCCATGTTCGGCGCATAGCCATCCGGCGTCGCAACCGCGAGCGAATAGCCGAACTTCGAGGCGCCATGGATGAAGGTGTTCGCCATGTTGTTGCCATCGCCCACCCACGCAATCCGCGCGCCTTTCAGCGTGAGGCCGGCTTCCTCAAGCGTCTGCAGGTCAGCCATGATCTGGCAGGGATGCGATTTCTCGGTCAGCCCGTTGATCACCGGCACCGTCGCATACTTCGCGAACGCCTCGACATCCGCATGGCGGTTGGCGCGCATCATCACGGCATCGACATAGCGCGACATCACCCGCGCCGTATCCTCGATGCTTTCACCACGGCTGATCTGCGAGTCCGTCGCCGTAAGGATCAGCGAAGACCCGCCGAGCTGCCGGATCGCCATGTCGAAGGACACACGCGTCCGCGTCGAGTTCTTCTCGAAGATCATCGCCAGTGTCCGGCCGGACAGTGGCGCGTCCTTGTCGGGCGTGCCTTTCGGCAGGCCCTTGCGTGCCGCTTTCCGCGACTTCGCCACGTTGAGGATAGCTCTCAGCTCAACCGCAGGGATCGGCCAGAGATCAAGAAAATGAT
>JAVBYB010000569.1 GCA_030824255.1 bacterium | reverse complement strand
CCTCGGCGCGGATATCGACGAGAAGAAACTTGAAGCCGCCAAGGCAGCGGGCGCTACCGCCGTCTACAACTCGAAAGATCCAGCTGCGGTGAAGCAGCTGAAGCTCGATACGGATGGGGGCGCCGCTTACGCCGTTGACTTCGTGGGCTCCACGCCTTCGTTCAATTTCGCGAACGGCACGATCCGCCGTGGCGGTGCGATCATCATCGTGGGCCTGTTCGGCGGCAAGATGGCCACGCCGATTCCGATGTTCCCCTCGCGCCCCTTCTCCATCATCGGCTCCTATACCGGCCCGCTCGGAGAAACGATCGAGATGATGGAACTGGTTCGCGCCGGAAAGATCCAGCCGATCCCGATCGAGAAACGCCCGCTGTCCGACGCCAACAAGACGCTCGACCAGCTGCGCGAAGGTACGATCGTTGGACGCGTTGTGCTGAAACCGTAGAGCTTGTGCGCGGGGGTCGTTGCACGAGTCCCCGATCGCGCACCGATCCTGAAAGCCTAAGCTGCTTCGCTCGCGATAAGCGTGCGGTTACCCATGGCGGCGGCGATCTTGTGCGTCAGCTCGCGCTGGTCCAGAGGCTTCGAGACATAGTCCGTCATCCCCAGTGCGAGATAGCGTTCGCGATCCCCGCTCATCGCATCGGCAGTCAGAGCGATAACCGGTAGGTCGCGCCAGTCGTGTGATGACGCGCGCAGCCGCTTGATTGCTTCCTTGCCGTCCATGACCGGCATGTGCACATCCAGCAGCACCAGGTCGAACTTGTGCTCGTGCAGGCGATCCAGCGCCTCCTGCCCGTTCACAGCCTCGACGAATGTCGGGTTAAGCTGTGCGGTGAACAGCTTCACCACCTGACGGTTCACGGCGTTGTCGTCCACCAGCAGGATCCGGATACCGCGCAGGCTCTTCAGCTGCGTATCGCTCACGCTAGGCGAAGCGGGCTCAGACGGCCGCGCAGCCGTGCCCTGCATCACGGCGTCGGCCATGAAAGTCAGCGTGAAGGTCGAGCCCTCGCCCGGCGTGCTGTCCACGGTCACGTCGCCGCCCATCAGGCGCGCCAGCTGCCGCGTGATTGCAAGGCCGAGGCCCGATCCGCCGAAGCGGCGCGTGATCGTTGCATCCGCTTGCGTGAAGGTCGAGAACAGGCGTTGCACGACGGCCGGCGTCATGCCGATGCCCGTGTCGGTCACTGCGATGCTGATGCGCCATTTGCCTGGCTCGACTTCTTCCGAGCCGACCTTGACGATTACCTTGCCGCGCTCGGTGAACTTGATCGCGTTGGAGAACAGGTTGCCCACGCACTGGCGCACACGCACCGGATCATAATGCAGCAGTGTCGGCATGCCCGGCGCGATATCGAGGTCAATGTTGAGCCCGCGCTCGACGGCCTTCGACAGGAACAACTGCCGCAGACGATCCAGCGTCACCGCCAGCTCGCCATCGGTCGAGGATATCTCGATCTTGCCCGCTTCGATCTTGGACAGGTCCAGCACATCGTTCAGCAGCGCTGTCAGCGTGCGACCGGACTCGAGAATGATGTCCACCTTCTCGCGCTGGTCGGTCAGCAGGCCATCGCTCACGAGCGACTGCGCCATGCCCAGCACGCCATTCAGCGGCGTGCGGATTTCGTGGCTCATGGAAGCCAGGAAGTTCGACTTCGCGATCGTCGCCGCCTCGGCCTGCTTCTTGGCCTCGATCAGCGCCAGCTCCTGCGCCTTTTGCTGCTGAATATCCAGCATCAGGCCGACAGCGCGCGACGGCACGCCATGCTCGTTGCGCTGGACGCGCATGAACATGCGAACCCATTGTTCGCCGCCATTGGGACGATAGAGGCGGGTGTCGATCGATTCCACGCCGCGCGAACGCAGGCTGCGTTCCCAGCTCTCGCGCACGGGCGGAATATCGTCGTCGTGATACATGCCGAACGGCATCATGGCGTGGCGCGCCAGCGCCTCCTGCCCCGCCAGCGCCTGATACTGCGGCGAAGTCCAGCGCTCCGAAGACCGAAGATCGATCTCGTAGACGCCGGCTCCCGCCGCGCTCATCGCGATCTCGAGACGGTCGTGCATGACCGCCGCCTGGTCGCGCGCTTCCACCAGTTCGGTGATGTTCTGCGACAGCCCGAAAATCTCGAACTTGCCCGACGCCAGCCTGCGGCCCGAGGTAAACTGCGCCAACGTGTGCCGCCATGTGCCATCGGACTTGCGGCGGCGCAGATGCAGCGTTGCCGTTCCGCCTTCCATCGACAGCCGCTCGCGCACCTGCGCGTCCTTGTCGATGTCCTCCTGGTGCAGGTCCTTCACCACGTCCGACAGGTGATAGACCTCCAATGTTTCGCCGCGACGAACCAGCGCCTCGGAAAACTGGAAAGTCTGGTCGTCCGGATTGTAGCGGAACACGCCGATGTCGGCATCACGCATCAGCCGGTCACGTACATCGACGGCGGACACCAGCTTGCCGAGTATGCTCCACTCGCTGGTGACATCGTCCAACGTGGTCAATCCGTCGGCGACTCCACGGCCACGGCGCGGGCGCACCCAGCGGTCGCCCTTCGGCGTCGTGAACCTGAAGACAGCGCCATTGCCATAGTCGTTGTTCTCGACCGAGCGTTCCTCGAGCAGGTCAGTCAGCTTCTGCCCGGCGACGCCTTCGGCAGGCAGTCCGGTCAGCTGGAAGAACAGCTCGTTCGCCGCGACAACCTCGTCGTCGGCATCCACCCTCACGCCGGCAATGCCGAGCGCGGTCAGCTGCTCGAGCATGTCAAACGCGTCCGGATCGGACTGGTGCAGCAAAGGGGCCCCCTCAGGGCATACGGCCATAACCTGCGAACGCTAGCGCCCGCCCGTTAATGCGGTCTTTCCAACACCGGGAACCTTCTCAAAAATCGAAGTTTTTCCGTGCCTTACCCTGCGACATTTCACTCACGCGTCATGGCCTGCCCGGTCATGATTCGCTGCAAACCGCCCATTCCGCCGATTTCGTTGGGCCGCGCCACGAACCGGGCGTCCGTGCTGGCGAAGTAATCGCGCGTCTTGATGTTCGAGACTTTCACGAACTCCGCCTCCACCTCCCCCGCCCTGATCGTCAGCACCGTGAAGCCCTTCGAGAATGCGTTGTAGTACAGCACCTCGTCATTGGCCTCCGGCATCAGCCAGTTCAGCTCCTCGAACGGCAGGTTGTCGCCAGACCCCGGCGATGTGACGGACGTACAGCCGAACTCCACGCCGCGCTTTGCGCCCGAATTGTCGTGCAACTCGTTGGCCCACGCGGTGTGTGTGTCGCCGGTCAGCGTGACCAGTTTCGCCTTCGCCGCTTTCGCCGCCTGGTAGAGCCGCTCGCGCGCCGCCGGGAAGCCGCTCCACGCATCGAGGTTCCACTCGAAGCCATAACGCGCCGTCGCATAAAACCGCTTCGAGCCCTGCGGGACTTTCTCGTACTGCTCCGGCGACAGCCTGGCCTGCAGGTCTGGCGATTTCACCTTCGCCATCGTCACCTGGTTGCCCAGCACCTGCCACTTCTTGCCCGCAGCCACCGAAGCGGCGAGCCCTTCGGCGAGCCAGGCCTCCTGCTCGAAGCCCAGCATGGTGCGCTGGGGATCGTTCACCTTCGCCTTCAGCGCCTCTGCAATCGCGGGCCGCTCGGCGTCCGGCGCCATGAACATCTCGCCGAATGTCAGGTCCTCGCCCCGCCCGACCAGGCGGCTCTCCAGCAGGAACAGCGTCGCCAGTTCACCGATTTCGAACTTGCGCCAGATCGCATCACGCGGCCGCCCCGCAGCCGGATCACGCACCGGCATCCATTCAAGATAGGCCTGCACCGCAACGCTTTTCCGCGTTGTCCAGTCGCCTTCCGTCTCGGCCTGATGGTTCTCCGCGCCAGTGCGATAGGAGTTGTTGGTCGATTCATGATCGTCCCAGGTGCAGAACCACGGAGCGATCGCGTGCGCGGCCTGCAGGTCCGGGTCGGCCTTGTATTGCGCGTGGCGCTTCCGGTAGTCGTCGAGCGAGACGATCTCGTGCGTCGGCTCGTGATTGCGGTTCAGTTCTTTGCCGGCAACGCCGCCATATCCGTTCGCGCCGTATTCGTAGATGTAGTCGCCGAGATGGATCACGGCATCCAGCTCGCCTTTCGCGCCGCGCTTGGCGATCTCGCGATAGGCGTTGAAATATCCGAACGGGAAGTTGGAGCACGACACCACCGCCATGCGGTACTGTCCGATATCTGCCTCGGGCAGCGTCCGCGTGGCCCCGCCGGGGGAGGCTGTCCGCCCGACGGTGAACCAGTAATAGTAAAGCTGGCCAGGCTCGAGCCCGTCGACATCCACCTTCACGGTGTAGTCCCGCTCAGGTCCGGTATTGAACGTACCGCGCTTCACGATGTCCTTGAAGGCGGCATCCCGCGCCACACTCCAGCCCACAGGCACAGGGCCGGGCGCATCCGGCGTCACGCGCGTCCAGATCACGACGCCGGTCTGGGTCGGATCGCCCGATGCCACGCCATGCTCGAAGGCGACTTTTCCCGCGTAATTCGGTGTCCCGGTCGTACCCGTCGTGGTACAGGCCGCGGCCCCAAGACCCGCGACCCCAAAGCCAAGCGCGCCACGCCGTGTCAGCCTGGTCATGGATTTATCCCTCCCGCCGGGTTAGTTGGCCCTGAAACGAGCCAAACACCTGTGAATCCCTACCTCGCAGCGCATCGCGACGAAAGCATGACGGCAGAACCAGCCCCCCTCATCGTAACCGCCCCTGCGGAAGCAGCCGGCGCACGCCTCGATAAATGGCTGGCGGACGCCGGAATCGGCATGTCCCGCTCCCGCCTGCGCGTCCTGATCGAGGAGGGCCGTGTAACAGCGAATGGCCAGCCATCGACCGACGCCAGCGCCAAGGTCGTGCCGGGCACCGTATTCGCCATCCAGTTGCCCATCCCGGTCTCCGCCCTGCCCGAAGCCGAAGACATCCCGCTAGACGTGGTGTTCGAGGACAAGCACCTCATCGTCATAGACAAGCAGCCCGGCCTCGTCGTGCACCCCGCCGGCGGGTCCGAGCGCGGCACGCTGGTCAACGCCCTGCTCTTCCATTGCGGACCGGAACTCACCGGCATCGGCGGCGTCTCGCGCCCAGGCATCGTGCACCGCCTCGACAAGGATACGTCCGGCGTCATGGTCGCCGCCAAGTCGGAAGCGGCGCATACCGCGCTCACCACGATGTTCGCCAACCACGATATCGAGCGTCTCTATCTCGCCGTCACGCGCGGCGCGCCGCGTCCCCTCATCGGTCGCATCGAGACCTATATCGGGCGCTCGCCAAGCGACCGGAAGAAGATGGCCGTGATGAAGGAGAAGCACTTTCGCGCAGACCACTGGTCGGACGACTCCAGCAAGGAGAACGACGAACCACAGGGCAAGGTGGCGATCACCAATTATCGCGGCCTTGAGACGTTCGGAAAGCTCGACGCCACCGGAACGCAGCCAGCCGCCGCCCTCGTTGAATGCCGACTCGAAACGGGCCGCACACACCAGATCCGCGTCCACATGGCCCACATCCAGGCGCCGGTGCTGGGCGACCAGACCTATGGCAAGCACCGCTGGTTGAAAGCCGATGGCAAGGGCGCAGCTTTCGAGCGCGCGACTGCCACGGCCAAGGCCTTCGAACGTCAGGCGCTCCACGCGGCCGTGCTGGGCTTCGTGCATCCGATCACTGGCAAGCAACTTCGCTTCGAACGCTCGCCGCCAGCCGACATGGCGGACCTGATCGACGCGCTAAGGGCTATGCCGAAATAGAAAGCGCCCTTGTTCAAGGAACAAAGGCGCTTCCAGACGCTGCTAGACTGATCAGTAGGTCTTGGTCGCCAGCACTGAGCCATCCAGCGCGTCCGTGATCGTCACCGTGGTGAACTTCGCGCGGATCGCCGACTGGTCGATGCCCTTCACGAAGCTGGAGCCGACTGGAACGAACGTCGCCGCGATCTCGACCTTGCGCTCGGGATTGCGTTGGGCAAGCGCCGCGGCCTGCTCGCGCGTCATCTTGAACTCGGGGAAGGATTCACGCGCCTTGTAGTTGGCGAGTCCGCCCGCGCCGCGATCAACATCGCCGAACACGATCCACCACTGCGACATCTTCTCGAATTTGTAGACCATCGTCCCATCAGCCGAGAGGCAATCCGGCGCGCGCAGAGACGCCTGGAAGTGATTGATGTTCGTCACCGCCTGCGCATTGCTGCCCGCCTCGACCGTCGCACCATCAAAGAACGGATCGAAGGTCTCCGCCACCTTGGTGGGGATCGTCGTCGCCTTGCTGAAGGTATGCATCGGGAAATTGCCCGTGGCCTCGTTCCACTGGCCAAGCGTCGCCGAGAAGTGAAGCGTGATTTCCTTTGGCTGCGTCGCAGCCCACGCCTTCAGCTCATTGCGCGCCGTCGTCAGTGCAGCCTTACCGCGCGCACGGTCACCGAATTCACCTCCGAGGTCTTCGGACATCTGGATGCCCTTCTCGCAGGAGCGCAGCGCCGTCCACCACACCCAAATCGGCTCGAACTGCTCGGTGACCAGCGTATCGTTCGACACGGCCCACAGCGTCACCGGCACGGTGAAGATCATCTGCTGGCGCCATTTCTGAAGGTCATCGACGGGCTGCGTGGCCGCATACTCGGCGCCCGTGAACACGTTCTGGTCCCAGTCCGCCGGCATCCAGCTCGGCGAAGGCACGAGGGACCGCGCCCCCGGATCACCAGTGGGCGCCACAGCCGTCTCGACCGGTGCGCCGCTGTCGCCAGCCAAGGCCGCACCGCTAGCCGCCACATCGTCGGTTGCCGGAGCTGGGGCTTCGCCGCCGCCACAAGCCGCTAGAGCCATCACCAGCGACGAAACGAGCGTCGCACGCACAAAACCAGATTTCATGGCGCCTCTCCCTGACCACGATCCCGGGAGAGTCCCCAGCCCCCGGCCAACATTCCGCTTCAGTCAAAGCGGTCTTTTGCGGATAAGCGATTCCACTCCGGTTCCAAACAGACCGTTGTTATTGGCGCAGAAGCTGAACCCGATATGAACCTCGGTGCACGGAGCTCTGTCAGTCGCCCTCGACGCGCCACTCGTGCTCAAGGCCATAGCCGCAGACAGCCATCGGCTGGCCGTTGAACTCGGCAGGCTCGAACTTCGCGATGCGCGCCCAGGCCAGCGTCGCGCTATCCAGCGTCACGGAACCTGACGACTTCGACAGCTTCACGTCCACCAGCCTGCCCTCCACCGTGACACACCCCTCGACGCCGGACACGCCCTCGTCATCGGCGCGTCTGGCGGCTTCCGGGTATTCCGGCAGTGTCGACGATGGCGCGATACGCGGCCTGCGTGTGAGGCCGGGCATGTTCGGTTTCCACTGGACGAAAAAGACCGGCTTGTCGCTGACCGGCGCGACAGACGCTGGCGCTGGCTGCGCCGCGCTTGTCTCCAGAGGCGCCAGAGGCCTTGGCTCCATCGCCGCCGGAATCTCCGGCGGACCGAACCCCGGCAGGGTCGGCATTGGAATCGAAATATCGGGAAGCGGGATCGCGGAACATCCCGCGAAGCCCATCAGCGCCGTCCCAATCAGTAGCCACCCAGCCCCTGATCGAACTGCAGCAAACATGCTGCTCCCTTCCGTCTGTAGGAGCTG
Organism: bacterium; assembly: GCA_030824255.1. Classification (GTDB taxonomy): domain Bacteria; phylum Pseudomonadota; class Alphaproteobacteria; order Caulobacterales; family Hyphomonadaceae; genus UBA7672. The sequence goes on along the minus strand of JAVBYB010000569.1, from coordinate 323 downwards.
CAAGAAGCGGTCACCGTACCGGACGAAAATGGCAACGCAACGGATCACGCGGGCGGGCGGAAAATAATTCCGGCGATGTCAGCGACTAGCTCGCCTGCGCAACGATCTTCGACCACTCGGCTTCCGACATGAAGCCATCCTTGTCCGTGTCGATGAAGGTCCGAAAGACCCATGCGTGATAGCCAAGGAATTCCTGCCGGGAGAGCGTGCGTCCGCCTTCCACATTCGCATTCCGGAACAGCAATGTCGCATTGGTCTTCGACCGGCCCTGCAGCGACCCCCTGAACTCGGAAAGGATCATTTCACCATCACCGTCGGCGTCG
>JAVBYB010000193.1 GCA_030824255.1 bacterium | reverse complement strand
CACCTCCGCCTCTGGCCTGGTCAGCGAGCTCGACGCTCTCTTCGGGGCCAAGGCTGACTCGCCGATGGCCGGCCTTGTCCGCTTCATGCCCATCGATCGGCTGAACTCGGTTCTCGCAATCGCTTCACAGCCCCAGCACCTTGAACAGGTGCAGGACTGGATGCGCCGCCTCGACCGGTCGGGCAGCCTTGCCAGCCAAAGCTTCCACGTCATTCCGCTGCAGAACCGCGCCGCGAAAGAAGTGGCAGATCTGCTGCAGAAAACGCTGTCGGATGATCCGACCGCAACGAGCCCGGAATCTCAGAGCGTCAATCCGGCCCTCACGCCGGTCGTCGCTCAGTCCAGCCAGCCGGGTCAAACCGGCCAGCCCGCCGTCCCGGCGGAGACTGTCCTGGTCAGCGTCACCGGTTCACCGGTGAGCAAACCGATCCGTATTCGCGCGGACGAATCCAACAATTCGCTCGTCATTCTCGCTACAACAGAGGAGTTCCAGCTCCTGCAACAGGTCATCACCGTTCTCGACGTGACGCCTAACCAGGTCATGCTGGAAGCCACGATCGCGGAAGTCACACTGCGTGACGACCTGTCTTACGGCCTCAACTGGTTCCTCGAGTCTGGAGAGTTCGATCTCACCTTCAGCAACGCCGAGAACGGCTCTGTTTCGCCGACCTTCCCAGGCCTTTCGGTCCTGTTCAGCGGGTCCGATGGCCGCGCGGTTCTCTCCGCCGTCGCCAGCCTCACTGATGTGAATGTCCTCTCGTCGCCGACGCTGATGGTGCTCGACAACCGCACGGCCACATTGCAAGTTGGCGATCAGGTTCCGATTGTGACGCAGACCGCTGTGTCCACAACCGATCCGGATGCCCCGATCGTCAACCAGGTTGAGCTTCGCGACACGGGCGTGATCCTCAACGTGACGCCACGGGTCAACGAGGGTGGTCGCGTGATGCTGGATATCGAACAGGAAGTCTCCGACGTCGTGGAAACCAGCACGTCTGGCATCGATTCGCCGACCATCCAGCAGCGCAAGATCAAGACATCTGTCGCCGTCGACAACGGCGCGACGATTGCCCTGGGCGGCCTCATCCGTGACCGCGTCAGCGAAAGCGCAACCAAGATCCCGCTGCTCGGCGATATTCCCGGCATTGGTCACCTGTTCCGCTCAACGACCAAACGCAACGACCGTACGGAGCTGATTGTCCTCATCACGCCGCGCGTGGTTGGCGGCGCCGACGATGCCCAGCGTGTGACGCAGGAACTGCGTGACCGCATGCGCACTGTCAGTGCATCCATCGAGGCCTCATCGCAGCGCTACACGACTGGTGAGTAGTCCATGAAAGGGCTGCACCGCTCTCGTCCGCCAAAGGACCGGGCGCCTAAAGACAAGGGTGCAGCCCTTATCATGGTGCTGTGGGGGGCGGTGGTGATGTCGATCATCGCCGCCGCCGCCGCCCGGCAGGCGACTTCCACGGCCGTTGTCGTGAATGCCGGGGCTGAACTCACGCGCGCGCGCGCGTTGGCGGATGGCGGCGTTCGCTCCGGTTGGACGGCGTTCGCCGACGGGCGCATCAACGATTTCACAAAATTCTGGACCTGCAGGAGCGGCGAAGACGTGCTTTTTGTCCGCGTCCGTCCTGAAACATCCCGCATCGACATCAACGTCGCATCCGGCGAGCTGCTTACCGCCCTGTATGAGGTTGTTGGCCTGGACGCTGTTGCGGCTGAGCGTCTAGGTTCCGCAACCGTCTCCTATCGCTCCTACGGCGAGGTGGATGACGAAGGTATAGCTGCGCCGACAGAAGATTTGATCGAAGATCAGGAGTTGGAGCTGCCGACACCAGGTCCCTTCGAAACGATCGAAGAGATTGGCTATGTTCCGGGCATGACAGCAGGCGTCTATCGCGCCATTTCCGGCGACATCACCGTGCACAGTCGCGCTCTCGACGTTGATCGCCGTTATGCGAGCGAACTCGTTGTACGCGCGCTTGATCGCGCCATGCGACAGAGCGGAACAGACATTGCGGCTGAAGTGGATGGCTCCGCCGTTTCGTCCTTCGAAGGATCGCTCATGAATGTGCGGGCGGTCGCCGTCACGGCGTCCGGCGCGGTCTATGTGCGTCAGGCCGTGGTTGAGGGGCCGATAGATTCAGTCGCCGCGCCGCGCATCGTGCGCATGGTGCAGGGCCGCCTTGATGAAGGCGAAGCGCTGCCGGACATTCCGGGCGCCCAGCCATGCATGCAGGGCTTCACGCCCACACGCTGAGCGCATTTGCCTTGCAGCACGCTGAAAGAGCGGAGGCGCCCGTGGTGGGGATCGGTCGCCTCCGCTCCTGTTCGGGCTCCGGGGCAAACCGGATAACCCGAAGCGCTGTCTGCCTTTTACCCTGTCACGCTTGTGGGCGCTTGGTCTGCGCAATCCCGCTCACGTCCTCATCGCGCTGCGCCAGACCTCTCTGTCTGGTCGCCTCACGGTCCCCATCTGTCCAATTGCATAATCGTTGCCACGATTGACGTGCCCGTCACGTGCAGGTTGGCAGCAAAAACCAGTCATGGAAGCGGGCCGCATCATTGGCTTTGTGATGCTAACCACCAGTGCCAAAATCAAGCGTGAGCTCCGCTTTGGCCATGTCCGTACGCAACGCCCCGCCATGCGATTCCATGATGCGCGAGACGATCGCCAGACCGAGGCCGGCTCCGGTTCCGCTTGCATGATCGCCGCGACGGAGGCGCTGCCTCAGGTCCCGTAGTGATTCCTCTGAAAGTCCTGGTCCTCCATCCCGCACACTTAGAACGGGGCCCGGTCCAACTGTCACCACAACGCTTCCTCGCTGTGGCGTAACGCGCAGTGCATTCTCAAGAAGGTTGCGAAGAGCGCCGCCTATCGCTTCCGGATGTCCCATGACGGAGGGAAAGCCTTGCTTGTTAAGCTCTATGTCCTTGCCTTCGTCGATCGCAAGGGGAGCAAACTGACCGACGACATCAATTGCGATCTGCTCGAGAGGCACGGGTTGCCGAGGGGCTTGCGCCGCAGCTTCCGCATCGACCCGCGCCAGTATCAGGAGCTGGTCAACAAGCCGGCTCATGGAGGCGACGTCCTTACGGAGGCGTCCGGCGACATCATCGGGAAGTCTTTGAAGCTCCAATGCGAATATAGCCAGGGGCGTTCGAATCTCGTGAGCGACGTCTGCAGCAAAGGCCTCCTGTCGCGCGGCAGCGTCGTCTAGTCGTGCCAGAAGGCGGTTCACGGCATCCGCAAATCCAAGTGCTTCGCTTGGGAAGCTGGATGTCTCGATGCGCGTTCCGCGCTGTGCAGAACGTGCCGCCTCAATCTGCGAAGCTGCATCTCTAAGAGGACGGAGCGATTGACGTACGACCCATACAACCCCGATCGCCATGGGCGGTATAAGCACAAGCAGGGGAAGTACGACATGGTCGATGATCTCGTCGACGATTGCACCGAAACTAAGTCCGCCAGCACCGTCTAGCGGAAAGAGTCCGTATTCGAATCCTACCAGAACGAGCAGCACCAGCGCGCCAAGGACGCTTACAATCGCAAGACCCGCTATCAAGCGGCGATGGATGGATACGTTCTTCATGAGCGCCGCGACCGCAGCATGTAGCCGAGTCCGCGGACCGTATGCAGCATGTCGATTGCGCCAGCCTCATCGAGGCGTTTGCGCAGGCGTGAGACTGTTGCCTCCAGAGCGTTCGGCGTGACTGGTTCATTGAATGCGTAAAGCGCCTGTTCCAGCGATTCCTTTGTCGCCACTGATCCTGCGCGACGTATGAGCGCTTCGAGTAGGCCTCCCTCCCGACGAGAGAGATCAATGCTTTTTCCGCAATAGGTAGCTTGGCGCGTGGCCGTATCGAATGACAGATCGCCCGTGGTTAGGATAGGCGCGAGGCGGTGACCCGGCCGACGGAGCAGGGCGCGGCATCGCGCAGAGAGCTCAACGACGTCGAACGGCTTGACGAGATAGTCATCCGCGCCAGCGTCCAGACCTGTGACGCGATCTCTCAATTCTCCCCTGGCAGTCAGGAGCAGGATCGGCACAGTGTCGCCCTGTCGGCGCATCTGCCGGACCATGTCGAGGCCGTCTCCGTCAGGAAGCCCGAGATCTAGCAGGACCAGATCGTATGCTGCCGTATCGCGTGCGGACAATCCGTCCTCAAGCGTCTGGCACCAGTCAACCGCCAGACCCTCAGCGACGAGGCCATCTCGTATGAGCGCTCCAAGGCGTTCGTTATCTTCAACAAGAAGGAGGCGCATGGTCTAGGTCGCTTCCTTTCGCCGCGCGCTTGGCGCCCGTAATCATCGCTCGGACCAGATTTTCCCGATGATGCCAGCTTTCGATGAGAGCCGCGAGTACGTGGACAACGGCTAAAGCCAGTATCGTGTTCGCACCTGCCTCGTGCAGGCCTTCAACCCACGCCTCACCCCAGAAAGCGTCCTGATCCATCATCCAGCCTGTAATCCCGGTCGCTGCGACAATGCCCATCAAGGCCATTATCATTAAGCCGCCGGCGGGATTGTGGCCTACATAGCGCGGAGCGCGACCGTGGATCACCTGAGAGACGTACACTAGCAGCTTGCGAGGGGTAACCAGAAAGTCTGCAAAGCGCGCATGTCGTGAGCCGGCAAATCCCCACAACACACGAACTCCCACCGCAACCAGAACAGCATAACCGACGACCTGATGGGCTGCGTCTGATTCCCTGAGAACAGTCAGGTTCGTGATGCAGCCCAAGGCCAGCGTCCAGTGAGGCAGTCTGACAAGCGGATCCCATACCCTGATAATCGCAGAGGTCTGATCGCTCGGGGACGTGCGCGCGTTGAGGGAGTCTTGCACCGTTAGTTGCCCGCAATCTTCTTCTTAACGATTTCGCCGCTCACGGGGTTGAAGTAAATCTCGACCTTTTTGCCGGTCTGATCGAAGCCGTAGATTTCATAGCAGTTGCCGCTGATGAGAAAGGTCTTGATACGATAGCCATCCTTCGCGATTTTCGCCTTCATGCTTGCTTCAGACAGCCACTGGTCCTTGGCGATCGTCGTGCATCGAGGGCCTGCTAAAGCGGGCGCAGCAAGCGCCAGGGCCATCGTTCCAATAATTGCAGCTTTGCGAACAGTGCTCATTCGGATCTCCGTCATGCTATCGGGAAGGCTCCCGTGCGCGTAGATTCAATCGCGTCGCTGACAGCGAGCTGACATCTATTTTTTGCTAGTCCAGCCACAGGACGTGTGCGTCCACTTTGAGTTTCAGGTTTGCAACAGAGGCGCGAGCCCGTGCCTCAGCTTCCATCAGCCGTACGGCAAGATGCCGTCGCTCCGCACTCAACAGATCGGGAAGACTGACAGCTCCTGGCAGAAAACCAGCACGCATGCGTGTGATGACGCTCAGGCTTTCCTGCAAAGCACTGCTCGCAGCGTTCCAGGCGTCAAACTCGGCGCCAGCCTGGATCAGATCCGCATCGGCGAGATCGGTAATTGAGCGATGCACGCGCGCCACGTCCTGTCGTGCTGCTGCGGCAAGGGCCATTTGCTCATGCGTCGTCGCCTCCCTGGCTCCGCCCCCGATCGGAATCGAGAATGTCACGCCGATGCCGGTTTCCTCACCGTCGCGTTCACTAAAGGCTCGTAGGCCAATCTGAGGATCAGGAAATCGATCAGCCCGTGCGCGATCGGCAACGGCAGTGGCGCGCTTTGCATTGGCTTCGGCGAAAGCGATCTCGTGGCTGTTCGAAAGCACCTTGTCACGAAGCGGTGCGAGTGTCTGGATATCTATCGGAACAGAGATCAATGGGGGTGCTGACGGGAGTGGCAGATCGGGAAACCAGGCTGCCAATGATGATCGCGCTCGCGAGAGCTGGCCACGACTGCGCACGGTAGCCGCGCGCGCTTCGGCAACCGCTTCACGCGCAAGTTCGATCTCTACCTCGGCGGCGGCGTCCGCAGCAAACCGCCGTTCGATCGCAGCCAGCTCGGATTCTGCCGTAGTTTGCTGCTCAGCATTGATCGTGACAATTTCGGCGATTGCGAGCCAGTCCATCCAGTTGCGCAACAGCTGCAGCGCCGCCTGGTGCCGGGCATCCTCGTGAGCGTTTTCTGCGGCTTCGACGCCCAGTGCGCCGATGCGGCGGTCGATATCGGGTTTGCCGGGCAGGCGGATACCCCGCGAAAGTGCTAGGTCAAATTCCGAAAAATCGCCAAACCCTCGGACTGAGCGTTGAAGCCCGCTTGTCGAAATCATCCACTCGTGCGGGCCGGCGGCCAGCCGTGAGGCTTCGCTGCGCGATCCTGCGATGCGCGCCTCCCAACCACGCACATCCGGGTGGTCAGACAGAGCTGCATCGACGAGCTCCGTCGGGGGGAGATAATCCTGTGCAACGGCAGGCGCCGAGATGCTCGCTAAAGCCATCGCAGCAATAATGTGAGATGCGGTTTTCATGTGAGGTGACCTGCTGCGAGGACCGGTTCGATCCAGAATGACAAGTGAGGAATAGGGGCCTGCTCGCGAATGGCATCGAGCAGGCGGTCCGCCGCCGGACGAGAGAGGACGGATGTCAGGATGCCTCTCGCGACTTGCCCGCTGACCTTTTCGGGGTGGCTGGCTCGGTCGAAGTCAAATCCATGTCCTGCGCCGCGCCATGTCGTGAACCCCCGAAGCGGCGGTTCGGATTCAAGCAGCACGCTCAACAGCGCCCCTTCGGAGGCCGGCGGGTAAACCAGCGTCAGTCGGCAGAGATCGGTGACCATGATGCGGCTTTCGGGTTGGAACGCACAGAGCCTGGCGACACGCCGAAGCGGCGGAACAGGACCGGGAGAAGGAGGAGGGTGAGGATGGTGGAGGAGACAAGACCGCCGATAACGACAATGGCGAGCGGCCTCTGGACCTCAGACCCCGGACCGCTGGCAAGAAGCAGCGGAAGCAGGCCAAAGGCAGCAATTGTCGCTGTCATCAACACCGGGCGGAGACGACGCGCGGCGCCATCGCGGATTGCGATTTCTAGGGGCTTTCCGGCCGCCAGCAGCTGATTGAAGTAACTGACGAGCACCAGTCCATTCAGCACGGCTATGCCGAGAAGGGCGATGAATCCTATCGAAGCGGGCACGGAAAAGTATTCACCCGAAGCGAAGAGAGCAAGAATGCCGCCGACCAGCGCAAAGGGTACGTTGATGAAGATCAGTATCGATTGCCGAAGAGATCTAAGAGTTGCGAAGAGCACGAGAAAAATGGTGGCAAGCGCCAGAGGTATGACGAGACCCAGGCGTTCCGAGGCGCGGCGCTGGTTCTCAAATTCGCCGCCCCACTCCAGTCTGTAGCCCGCAGGGAGTTGGATCTTCGCTGCGACAGCAGCTTGAGAGTCCTCAACAAACCCTACGAGATCACGGCCATCGACAAACGCTTGTACAAGAGCAAATCGCGATGCGTTCTCGCGTTCGATCTTGACCATTCCTGGCTCGCGGCGGATCTCAGCTATATCCTGGACGAGAATCTGGCCGCCTTCCGCAGCGAGCGGAACGTTTCCAAATCTTGCAGGCGACCGCCGCAGGTCCTCATTGCCGCGGACGATAATTGCCGTGCGTCGCCCTGGCTCCACGACCATGCCCGCCGAGACGCCTTCAAGAAGAGTCCGTAGTTCGTCCTCGACATCAGAGATTGAAAGGCCGGCCGCGCCAGCTGCGAGGCGGTCCATGCGCAATTGCATGAAATCTGTGCGGTCGTTGGAAAGTGTAAAAACCTCGGCTGCGCCATCGACGCCGCCAACGGCCGCCTGCACCTGACCTGCAAGGTTGGCAAGCACGGCCAAGTCTGGCCCGAAGATCTTCACAGCCAGATCTCCACGAGCGCCTGTGAGCATTTCCGACGTACGCATCTCGATAGGCTGCGTGAATGCCGGCTCGATGCCAGGAAAGGACTCCATCGTCTTTCGCATCTGATCGACAAGCCAGCCTTTGTCTGGCTTGCGCCACAGGGCCTTCGGCTTGAG